>JAWXAN010000076.1 GCA_034439475.1 Candidatus Zixiibacteriota bacterium | reverse complement strand
GTCGCGCCCTTCATGGGCGCGTGGATTGAAACACACTGTCTGGCGGAGAGTCTACCGGACGAGATTGTCGCGCCCTTCATGGGCGCGTGGATTGAAACTGTGCCATATTCCGCGTGCAAGTCGGCAATCTTGTGTCGCGCCCTTCATGGGCGCGTGGATTGAAACTTGGTTTCGGGGGCAACACGCCCGCCCCCCTGCCATGTCGCGCCCTTCATGGGCGCGTGGATTGAAACCATCCGATAGGATCGCTTGTTATCGGCCCATTAGTGTCGCGCCCTTCATGGGCGCGTGGATTGAAACTTGCTCATGGTGTATATGGCGGCTCTGGTCTGCGTCGCGCCCTTCATGGGCGCGTGGATTGAAACGATTTGGCCGCGGATTTCGCGGATGTGAGTCTTGGTCGCGCCCTTCATGGGCGCGTGGATTGAAACTTATCCAACAATAGGCTCGCTGAGAATAACTGACGTCGCGCCCTTCATGGGCGCGTGGATTGAAACAATCGGCACGGGCTTGTCGTGCTACAAGATTTAGGTCGCGCCCTTCATGGGCGCGTGGATTGAAACAGTCGCGCCCTGCCTCTGTTTGAGATATTCGAGGTCGCGCCCTTCATGGGCGCGTGGATTGAAACCATGTCGAGAGATTCGAAGCGGTCGATGCAAATAAGTCGCGCCCTTCATGGGCGCGTGGATTGAAACATCCTGCCGGCAGACTCTCCGCCCGACAGTGTCGTCGCGCCCTTCATGGGCGCGTGGATTGAAACTCGATCCTGGCCTCTGCTGCATTGAGGTCGCTATGTCGCGCCCTTCATGGGCGCGTGGATTGAAACGTTAAAAATAACCGAAAAATACCGAAAATAACACGTCGCGCCCTTCATGGGCGCGTGGATTGAAACTTGTTGTCTGGTTAAAAATTGGATGGTGTTAATGTCGCGCCCTTCATGGGCGCGTGGATTGAAACCTAAGAGTATCGGTACTCCAAGGAGTGCTGTCGTAAGTCGCGCCCTTCATGGGCGCGTGGATTGAAACGCGAAAAGCAGTTTGTCGACGCCGAAATAGTTGAGTCGCGCCCTTCATGGGCGCGTGGATTGAAACATTTTCGCACCAGCACTCTTGGTCCGGTTCCACCGTCGCGCCCTTCATGGGCGCGTGGATTGAAACGCTTCGGGTGTGCCGACGGTGTAAAGAATCCAAGGTCGCGCCCTTCATGGGCGCGTGGATTGAAACGCAAACTACCCTTATGGCCACGACAAGTTACGGCGTCGCGCCCTTCATGGGCGCGTGGATTGAAACCTATACATGTTATAGCTGACCCGCGCGAGATGGAGTCGCGCCCTTCATGGGCGCGTGGATTGAAACTCCGATGATGACGTTGACGCCGTGAACCAGCTATGTCGCGCCCTTCATGGGCGCGTGGATTGAAACGAGTTAAATCTTATGCCGCACAAGGCGGTGTGGACGTCGCGCCCTTCATGGGCGCGTGGATTGAAACAAGGCCATGCTTAACCTCAAAGCGGGTTGCAAGGCGTCGCGCCCTTCATGGGCGCGTGGATTGAAACCTCAGGTATAGTTATCCAGTCGACATACACCGCAGTCGCGCCCTTCATGGGCGCGTGGATTGAAACATCAGTGGAAGCGGCGAACGCCGCGGCCAGTGAAGTCGCGCCCTTCATGGGCGCGTGGATTGAAACCTGGGTTGCCTGCTGGATCACCTGTGCTCCATTCGTCGCGCCCTTCATGGGCGCGTGGATTGAAACCCAGCATCGGATGTGGCAGTGCTTGGAGGCGGCGGTCGCGCCCTTCATGGGCGCGTGGATTGAAACACGAGCAAGGTGAGAAAGGCTACGTCGACAGATTGTCGCGCCCTTCACGGGCGCGTGGATTGAAACGCTGGATGCCCCGATGCCTGCTGTAGACGAACGTCGCGCCCTTCACGGGCGCGTGGATTGAAACTTGTTTACCGTTTCGACCACAATTCGAACAAAAAAGTCGCGCCCTTCACGGGCGCGTGGATTGAAACGATGGCATCATGTCGTCACGATAGTGCGGCCAAGTCGCGCCCTTCACGGGCGCGTGGATTGAAACGTGATGTCAATGTGATAGCGGCCCGCCTTACCGACAGGTATAGTTATATCACGGCAGGCGAATATGACAAACACGGATCCTAATCAACCTTCGGAAAAACAGAGCGACCTCTCAAGTGTCATTGCTTTTCATGCTGGCACGGACTGGAGTTCGCGGATGCATCTCGACCTGAATGCCCATTTGGTCGAGCATCCGAGCGCCACTTTTTTCCTGCGAGTTAAGGGAAACTCACCGGATCACGGCGCTATTCTCGATGATGATATTCTGATTGTCGATCGCGCGCTTACGCCTAATTCGGACAGTATCATTATTGCGGTAATTGACGGAGCTTTGGTAATTGCCCCATACCAGTCACTGGCCCAGGGCGAGAAACACGGTAAGTCGGGCAAGCAGTTTGACGGTGTTTTGGCGAACGCGGAATCCGCAGTGTGGGGAGTGGTCACCTATGTCATTCATAAAATCTGAGGGATTGATGCCGGTCGATGAGGTGGACAAACTGTCGACGAAACAGAGTCCCCTTCTGTTTGCCCTTGTTGATTGCAACAATTTTTTCGTCTCATGCGAACGCGTATTCGATCCGCGGCTTGAAGGGAGACCGGTGGTTGTTCTTTCCAATAACGACGCCTGCATCATTTCGCGATCCAACGAAGCGAAGAAATTGGGAATAAAAATAGGAATGCCACTCTACCAGGTGTGGGATCTGGTTAAAAACAATCGTGTTTGTGTGCTATCCGCCAATTTCACGTTATACCGCGATCTCTCGCATCGCATTGTTCACTCCCTTCGGCAGTTTTGCCCGGATATCGAGGTATATTCAGTTGACGAAGTGTTCATGATACTCAAAGAAGCGGATAGCCGCGTTATCGATAGGCTGATCAGAAACATGCGGCAAACTGTATATCGCTGGGTTGGTGTGCCGGTGTCAATCGGTGTTGCGGAAACCAAAACTCTTGCCAAGTTGGCCGCAGAGCATGCGAAAAAGAAAATATCAACGGGAGGGCGCTTTGATTTGTCCGCGTGTTCGCAGCAAGACCGCGACCGTGTGCTGGCTGGCACCCCAGTAGATGATATCTGGGGTATCGGACGCCAATACGGTAAATGGTTGACCGATCGCGGCATCACAACGGCGCTCCAATTGCAAGGGATTGATCAACACTGGTTTGGAAAGAAGGCAGGGGTGACGGGCTTGCGGTTATTGAAAGAACTTCAAGGAGTTTCCTGCATATCGCTTGACCTGGACGATCCACCCCGCAAAGCAATTACCTGCTCACGCTCGTTTGGCAAACTGGTGACCGACCTTGGGGAATTAAAGGAAGCTATCGCTACATTTGCCGCGCAAGGTGGAAGAGAGTTACGACACGACTGCTCGTTAGCGCGTCGTATTACCGTATATTGTGGTGTGCGGTCGAAGTCGGCACCCTCAAAAACGTCTAGTACAATCACGGTGCATTTGCCCTTGCCGACCGATTGCGATAGCGATCTCATACGCGCTGCGCTAACCGGCCTTGAACAAATCTACCAGCTCGACGTGACTTACTATAAGGGTGGAATCACGCTCAGCGACCTTTCAAGAGCGGATGTCCGCCAAGCCGATATTTTTGTTGATAACGAACATAATCGTCTTCACAAGCTGAGCGGTGTCATCGATCATCTCAATGCGCATTGGGGGCACGGGACAATTCGATATGCGGCGGCAGGGATAAAGAGAAGTTGGCAATCGCACGCGACCTTGTGCTCGCCGAATTACACCACTCGCTGGCAGGAACTTCCTGTGGCGCATACCGCACCAGCCTCAGTGAAACGCGCTCCTACTCCTCACAAGCACGATACATGGTAGACTTTATTTAATGGTGGGGGGAGGATTTGAACCTCCGACCTTCGGGTTATGAGCCGTTTCGGATTTCAAGGTACGAGCCAACACCGGACACTAGGCGACTGTCTTGCAAGGGGGAAAACTCTTAGATTGACTGATTCAATCAATTTGCCTATTATCTTTCTAATCGATCAAACCTGGTAAGGAGGATTCATGCGTAGTGTTAATACCACAATTTCGATTGTAATGCTGGTTTTTTTCTTTCCGTCCATTATCGCCGCCGATCTGCAAACGTCTCTAAAAGCTCCGGTTTGGTATTTGAACTATGATGTAACGTTCAAGGCATCGTACGACAGCACAACGCGAACGATCAACGGACCGGAACATGTAACGATATCAGTCACGCAGTCGTTTTCCTCGCAGGAGATGCTCGATATGCGTAGCGATGGACCAAGTGTCTATTCCAGCATGGTGGCTGGCAATTCGGTAGCAGCTCCTGATATGCAAGCAGTCCTGGCGAACATGGAAAATGCCGGCAACTGGATGCCCGGCCCAGCAATGACCGCCGATAATGCAACCGATGATGAAATCAGTGCGGCGAACGATGCCCGGATGAAAATGCCGATCGGACCTGCGAAGCTCGAATATTTGCGTGTTGTAGTCCTCGATAGTTTCCCTGACGAAATGGGTGTGTTGCATAAAATAACAAGGCGAACAACAAATAATCGGACTGGCGATGTCCATCCCCGCGGCTCCACACCCTTCACGCTGGAGATCAACGCGAAAGAAAAAAAGTATTCCCTATTCCTCACCCACGGGTTTAGCGATCTAGGAACTCCGATCAAGTGGGAGACCCATGAACTGGTCGAGACCAAGGGCGAGGCACCTGTTGAAACACACAAGAGTGGCGAAAACAGCGCTGCTACAGTTCTCAATGGTTTTCAGATTGATGATCCCAAGCAGGTCGCACTTGGGATGATCTACATCAAAGGAGACCTGGATCCGTTATTGGACAAGATTTCCGGTGAGCGAATAATTTCGGCGAGCTATCAGGATGCGAATGAGCGCGTGTCCGGAACCCTTGCTGTCCGCTACACCCTTTCTATGACAAAACCAACGAAGAAATGAATTGCCGTAGGCATAGCCTTAAGGGTCGGGCTTCCGTGTATACTTCAACTAGACTTATGACTTGAATTTAATGGCGGGGGGAGGATTTGAACCTCCGACCTTCGGGTTATGAGAACGTTTTGATTCCCAATCACGAAACAACAACGGACACTAAGCTACTGTAAGAACAATAACTTACATGATCTGAGTTGTCCGGTGTTGTCCATTATTTTGGCCTGTTTTGGCTCATTCTGTTAGCAAACTGTTAGAAAGAAAGGTATCGCGTTTTCAATACCGAGATTGACTTGCCCGGAAGTGATTTTTTCGTGAGACATTTCAGAATCTCCCCTTCCCTAAACCTTACAAGCCTTCCCAATTTGATGTGCGGAATGAACCTGGTATGAGTCCACTGATAGATTGTCGAGAGCCTCACACCCAGCCTCTCAGCCATTTGGTTGGGGGAAAGAAGTGCTTCCATCCAATTAGCCTCATAGAGTTGTAAAGACAAGATTAAGCGATCGAACAGCGAAAGAGAGAATGCCGAAAAGCGATTGCGATGTAGTAAAGTGCATCTTAACGTGAGGTACCACCATATCCGAATTGTCTGACGACGTACAAAGTCTGCACGCCGACCCGCGCTGGCCGGTGTTTCTCAAAAGGATCGGACTGGCAGGGTAGGGTCTCATGCATCCGGGTAGTATTTGACCGACCTTTCCTCAAAACATCCCTATTGACACTGCTCGTATTCTGTCGGAAATTGAACAGGTGAGTTTCCAAGCTTCATTCATCGTCACCGGCGGGGCCGGATTCATCGGAAGCAATATAGTGAAGGCGCTCAATAATCGCGGCCACAGTAGTATCAGCATCGTCGATCATCTGAATCACCCCGGCAAGCAGCAGAATCTCGATCGCCTCACCTATCAGACATTCTACGACAAGACCACCTTCCGTTCGATGCTCCGAGACGGGCGAGTACCCAAAGTTAGCTGTGTCTTCCATCTGGGGGCGTGCAGTTCGACATTTGAGACTAATGAGTCGTATCTGGCCGATAATAATTTTCAATACAGCGTCGACCTGTGTGAATGGTCGCTTAAAACCAGCGCGCGGTTTGTCTATGCCTCCAGCGCCGCCACGTATGGCGACGGGGCCAATGGGTATGTCGATGACGAATCCATAACCTCAACTTTCAATCCATTGAATGCGTATGGTCGCTCCAAGCAGATGTTCGATATGTGGGCAATCAAGAGCGGCGTGATTGCTAGAATTGCGGGGCTGAAATATTTCAATGTGTATGGCCCGGGGGAAGATCACAAGCAAGCGATGCGGTCACTTGTCAACAAGGCGTACGCGCAGGTGAAGTCGCAAGGGGTCATCAGTCTCTTCAGGTCACATCACCCGGACTACCGCGATGGCGAGCAGGGGAGGGATTTTGTCTATGTGAATGACGCCGTCGCTGAAACGCTTTTCTTTTTCGACCATCCCGAAATCTCGGGTCTTTATAACTGTGGCAGTGGCCTGACCCGTACCTGGCTTGATCTGGCCAGAGCGCTATTCGCGGCGCTGGAAAAAGAGCCGAAAATTGAGTTTGTCGACATTCCGGAAAATATCAGGGCCAACTACCAGTACCACACGCAGGCGGACCTGACCAAACTTCGCCGCGCCGGGTATGCCACTCCGTTTCTATCCGTTGAAGAAGGGGTGCGGCGGTACGTGGCGGAGCATCTGAGCCAGTCCGAGAATGGATGCAAAATCACCCCTTTTGGATTTCAATAACGACTTTACCCTTTGTATGCCCATCTTCGACATGTCGATGTGCCCCTACAATCTGATCCAAAGGATAGCACTTTTCAATGATTGGTTTTATTTTCTCTTCCTCAATAAGTTCTCGTATAAAGTATAGATCTTTATCGTTTGGTTTTGCGAGATGTGCTTTTGCTCTTTTGTCGCCAATTATCCGACTAAGAAGTAATTGAACTAATTGGTATTTTGGTTTTAGTGGATTTTCTGTAATGTAAATTCCAGTTTCGGTTATAGAACGCCTACAGCTGAAAAAAGTCCGTTTAGCAACAGCATCCAAAATGATATCGTATTTTGTGCCGTTATCGGTGAAATCATCTTTTGTGTAGTCGATCACATAGTGTGCTCCAAGGTCTTTTACCCAGGAAAGATTTGATGTGCTACAAACAAAGGACAACAACTTACGTATGCGATACGTGTCCGGTGTTGTCCATTATTATTGCCTGTTTTGGCTGATTCTGTTAGCAAACTGTTAGCAAGGGGCGTGTGTCAAACTTTCGCTAGTTAAACACCAATTTGAGAATTCTCAACCGCCCGGGAAACAGTTGGGAAAATCGAACCGATAACCCTTGTTGTTACTCGGTCACTTATCAGCGCTGGTTACGAAATCGTCATGAATTTCCAGTATTAGGCATACCTGGTGACTGCATGAAATTCTATCTTGGCTACTCAACTGCAACCTGAGGAAGGTAATGATCCCCCGTAGCAGATCGAAAAAGATGCAGCTCTTCGAGATCGTGACCTATGCCGGGCTCTTTCAAAAGTAGACCAACTTGGTCTATAGAAAATCAAGACCATAATCACCGAATGGCTACCGAGAGAGTTTCAGATTTTTGTCTTTCTCATCGGTGGTGAACCTACGGTTAGAGTCAATAATGCCTTATTGGGCAGGGGATTCTCGCTCTGCAATTACGAGACGTGAGCTTTTTGCTTGACAAGATTATTGTTTTGTTATACCATTCTTACTGTAAAAAGTAAGAATTGTTAATCGAAAGTCTATATGCCTGGAATTAGCTCCAAAGAAGAATACCTTATAGCCACCCTAGGCGAACGAGGCAAGCGCATATTCACGGTTGAGGAGGCAGCTGAAATCATGGCACTCAGCAGAGGCTTCACTTCCAAGATCATTTATCTACTCTCAAAGAAGAAGAAACTACAGCGCATCGAAAAAGGTAGGTACCTCGTCATTCCACCCGTTGCCTGGAAGAGCGGCAAATTCACTGAAGAGAGCCTGATTATCGCTGCCCAATTGATAGACCCGTACTATGTAACCTACTGGACTGCGCTCAATTTCTACGGTTGGACCGAACAGCCTTCCCGAACTGTCTTCATTGCCACGACCAAGGTCAAACGGACGGTGACAGTCGAAGGAACCGGATTCAAGTTCGTAAAGCTCCGCCAGGACAAATTTTTCGGATTTACAGAGCAGTGGCTTGGCGACCAGAAAGTGGCAATCGCAAGTAAAGAGAAGACAATCATCGATTGCCTCGATCAGCCGCGCTATGCCGGTGAAATCGTGGAAGTAGCAAAAGGCTTGTGGTACGGAAGGACAGAATTCAATTTTGACCTTATGCTCAATTACATTGATCGTATGGGCAATTACGCCATTGTGAAACGATTGGGATACTTGCTCGACACTTTGGGCATCCTCGACTCGTACGTCAGGTCAGACCTGCAGAAGCGTCTTACGTACGGCTACGTCGATTTGGATACCCACGGAGCACCGTCGAAACACACGCTGAATCCCGATTGGCGGATTCGCGTCAACGTGAAGCCATCTAATCTAACCGAGTGGATACAGCATTAGTGTATGATTAGCGCCGACGCCATACGCACGATCGCCGCCAATAAGTCGATTCCACCGGGTGTTATAGAAAAGGACTATGTCCTGTCAAAAACGCTCATGGCACTCGCAGGAATTCCTGAGTTTCGGGAATCATTAGTCTTCAAGGGTGGCACGGCTCTCAAAAAGTGTTATTATTCCAATTGGCGATATTCAGAGGATTTGGATTTCACTGCCCGGGATAAACTCGTTCCTTCCCAGATTCAAAATATCTTTCAACGGGCGGTTGAAGGCGTGAACAGCACTTTTGGCGTACCGCTTCGAGTCAGTGAATTTTCCCGATATCCGAAGGACTCCGAGGACATCGTATCCGCACAATTGAAACTGACGTATGACGGACCGCTACGGCAGTCGAGTGGACAGAAGAATAACATTCGAGTTGATATTGCATTAGATGAGGAAATATCACTCTCAACACCAGAACGTGAGATCGCTAAAGAGTATTCTGATGATCTTACCGCAAACATTCCAGTCTATGCGCTCGAAGAAATTGTGGCCGAAAAGCTCCGTAGTATTTTACAGTGGGGCAAGAGCCGGGACTACTACGATGTCTGGATATTGCTAAGGGATGAAACTGGTGCCTTTGAACGGAAAAAGACCAGAGATCTACTCATAACAAAATGTCATTTCAAGGAGATTCTTGAACCGCAAATTGAAGATTTCTTCATCGATGAGCAGTTGGTAGAAACAGAGCGATATTGGAAAAGGGGACTGGCACATCAGATTGCGGATCTTCCGACATTTGAAGTAGTGACCCGCGAACTTCGAGCGCTGATCAAGCAGCTATTGTCAACTTAGACCCTACGTAGGTTGCTTCCCGACTTGGCTTGTAACTTACCATTTCATATTGTTGTAATACATTGTTAAACAACATTTTACATAAATATATGTGATAATCTATTGACAAATATAAATAAGTACCGATACTTTATCACATGAAGCCGAATAAGCCTATGACAAACAAAACTATTGCTGACATTCCACGAGGAATCAAACGGCAAAAGACTCTACTCAAAAGAGGACTGCACCCTCAAGGGATTAGTCGACTTATCGATAAGAAGCTACTGGTCTCCGTTGGCAGAGGCGTTTATATGACTCCTCAAACCGCCATCACCGAGAATCACGATCTTGCCATTGCCAATGCTCGAATACCTCATGGTACGGTCTGCCTGCTATCCGCGCTGAATTTTCACGGCATGACCACTCAGATCCCCAGAGAAGTCTGGATTGCCATTGAAAATAGGGCAGCGTCCCCGCGGTTCAGCACGCCTCCTCTGAGAATAATACGACTAACCGACCCAAGTCTCAATTCAGGCATCGAGAAACATATTATCGAGGGTGTTGATGTAAGAATATACTGCCCCGCCAAAACAGTAGCCGACTGCTTCAAATTCCGAAACAAGATCGGACTCGACGTCGCGATGGAGGCGCTAAAGGACTACCTGCGACTGAAAAAGGGGACGGTGGATGAACTGTGGCATTTCGCCAAGATTAATCGAGTGGCCAGAGTGATTCAGCCTTATCTGGAGGCATCAGTTTGAGCAGCAAGAAGCCGATCAATATTGCTGCCTCTGTCCGTCAGAGACTACTGAACCTAGCAGGGGAACAAGGAAGGCCGCTGACCTGCCCCCGTTAGTTGTACCACTTCCAATGTTAGTCATGCGATAGCCAAAGTCAATGGGTTTGGGGGCTGGATCGCCTCCGGTGCTGGCGGCCGCGGAACGTCTGGATAAAACAGTTTTCGGAAATTCTGTTAGCAAACTGTTAGAAAGAACTCTATCTGAGAGTTCTTCAAGTCCACGGTCGTCGATGCAAGTGATTGATAATCAGGAGCTTGATTTAATGGCGGGGGGAGGATTTGAACCTCCGACCTTCGGGTTATGAGCCCGACGAGCTACCAGACTGCTCCACCCCGCGATGTTTTGTGAAAATAGGAGCAAGCTACCAAGTTGTCAAGTGGCATAAAAAATAAGATTATCATTGAGTACGAAGAATAAAACGAGCTACTCCGCCGTGGCGGAATATCAGTCTGAAAGTAGACTTTGGCACATTGCCGAAACCTGAACGCCGAATATTCACTTTGCCTCATCCTAACAGAAAAGTGCTTGACTTTCAACGACATTCCGAACTCCTTACTGCTAATCGAGAGATAAATGCAATGATCGGTTATATATAGAATTCTTTGGCTAAAATATCTCTGTCACAAAATGATCCGTCTTCTTGATTTTCTGTGCTGCCACTTTAACCTGGGCAAAGCTATTGGGCTCGTTCTCTTAGGGCTCCTTGCTATAGTCATTGGGAAAGCCAACTTCAATTTGCTGGAAGCCTATTTCCAGAGTCTATTCTTCGGCTTGCTAATAATAGGATTTGGCATCTTCATATTCTTGAATTGGTGGAAAGATAATCGCTTCGACAAAAAATTAAATGAACGCCACAACGAAGTGCTGGGGGAAATCGACGGGAGCACTAAGAAGATACTGACGAAGAGCGGTCAGAACAATGAAAAGATATTAGCCCATATCGATCAGAAGTTCGCCAGCCTGACTCAAATTACGAAAGTAGAGATCCGAGAGTTACCAATCAGTGAATTGGGTAAGAAAGAGCTTGAAGACGCTTCGGACCTGCTTGCCGAAGGTGACCCTAAAGGAGCAATCATAGCTCTTGCGGATGAAACACACATTGTGAGGGAGCTTAAGGAACTCTCTATTAATATGGCGTATCGTCATTTCCTGCGCGGAAACGCCTACGCCGACCTTGTGCAATGGAACGATTCTCTCGAAAGCTTCAACCAGGCAACAAACTACAAATCAGACTTCTCCGAAGCATGGAGCAACCGCGGCATTGTGCTCAGTAAACTGGGACGTCATGAAGAAGCCATTGAAAGCTATGATACCGCACTACGTCATAAAGGGGATTACGCCGAAGCATGGAGCAACCGCGGCAATGTGCTCAGTAACCTGGATCGTCATGAAGAAGCCATTGAAAGCTATGATACCGCACTACGTCATAAAGGGGATTACGCCGGCGCATGGTACAACCGCGGCTATGTGCTCAGTATACTGGGACGTCATGAAGAAGCCATTGAAAGCTATGATACCGCACTACGTCATAAAGGGGATTACGCCGGCGCATGGTGCAACCGTGGCAATGTGCTCAGTATACTGGGACGTCATCAAGAAGCCTTTGAAAGCTATGATGCCGCACTACGTCATAAAGGGGATTTAGCCGAAGCATGGTGCAACCGCGGCATTGTGCTCAGTAAACTGGGACGTCATGAAGAAGCCATTGAAAGCTATGATGCCGCACTACGTCATAAAGGGGATTTTGCCGAAGCATGGGGCAACCGTGGCAATGCGCTCAGAGAACTAGGACGTCATGACGAAGCCGTCAAAAGCTATGATACCGCGCTATGCCATAGACCGGATTACGCCATCGCATGGGCCAACCGCGGCGTTGCGCTCAGCAAACTGGGACGTCATCAAGAGGCAATGTATAGTTTTCAGAAAAGTCTTGAAGTTGCCCCAGCCGATTGGCTGTACCAAGAAAATGTCAAAAAGGAAATTGAGATTGTCAGAAAGAAATTGGGCAACATCTGATCCGGTTCATTTCTCCCCCCTCATCAGAGCCCACTTCAACAATGGCGGAGTCACGAGAGTCGTCACAATAACCATAATCACCACCGCCGAATAGGTCGCCGCAGAAACAACCGGCTCGGCTCCAATTGTCAGCCGCGCGCCGATTCCAGCAAAGATCAGGCCGACTTCGCCCCGAGGAATCATCCCTAATCCAATCGCAAGCCGGTTAATTGTTTTATCGAAAATCACGAGCGAGCAGACTTGTTTGCCAACGACGGCCACCACCGTCAAGGCCGCTGCGAACCAGAGGACTTCGCCATTGGCAAATGTCATCAAATCTACCTGCATTCCCATTCGGACAAAAAATATCGGCACAAGAAAAGTTGCAATCGGCTCAATCAAATGGTCGACTTCCTGTTCGCCGCGACTGACGAAATCTCTGAAATGAACTTTCTCAAGAACCAAACCTGCTGCGAATGCGCCTACAATCGGCGCAAGACCAACCAGACCGGAGATATAGGCAAGCACAAAGCAGAAGAGGAGCGAGAACGAGAGCATTACCCCTCTGCCTTTTAAAACAAAGCCAAACCTGAAGAAATATGGCACGACAAAACTTCCAATAATTATCGCACCGGCGATAAACAATCCTGCTTTGGCCACAATCCATGAGATCGCCCCCACACTGACCCCTCCCCCGCCGTTTGCCGCGGCAATAACAGCGACCACAGTCGAAAGTATGACCAAGCCGAGAATATCATCTATGACCGCCGCGCCGAGAATAATCTTTGCCTCGGGCGACTGGCTCTTGCCAATATCTTTTAATACCCGAGCTGTAATTCCGACCGAGGTTGCTGTCAATGTCGCGGCAACGAATATGTGGACATAGATCGATTCGTTTGGCGCAATTAATTCTGTTACACCGAGCCCCAACAAAAATGGAGCAACAACGCCCACGACAGCCACCAACAATGCAGTCGGGCCGACTTTGAGCATATCTTTGACGGTTGACTCGAGGCCGACCTGGAAGAGCAGAATAATGACACCGATTTCGGCAAGAATCTCAAGCGTCAGGTCTGTTTTAAATGCCTCAAAACCTGTGAAACCGAATAAATAGGCATTGCCAATGAGTATCCCAAAAAATAGTTCACCTAAAACAGCCGGCTGCTTGAAACGTTCAAAGAGATCGCCGCCGAGTTTTGCGGCAATCAGGATGACAATCAGCCCGAGGAGGACTTCGAGCACAACGCCCCCATCTTCATCAGCTGCGGCAAATACTTCTGAGGGCGTTGATATCACAAATAAGCCTATAGCGCTGGCAATTATGCTCAGTGGAAGGAGATTCATCCGAATGGTTTTATACATGTTAGGTCAAATAACGGCAGTTCTGAATGATCAAGCAAGTTTTCAATCGTAAAGCCACAAAACCTATTCATCACATCAACTTCATAAAGGTTTTGCCGAAAATGACGAAAATTGAGAGAACAAGGGATTTGGTCTGGATTACCGCGCATAAAAAAGGATTTTGAGCGTCCATGTTTATATTTATCGGCGCAATAATAGTGGTCGGCTCTGTGCTTGGCGGATTCGCCATGCATGGCGGGCAGATCCTCGCACTTTGGCAACCCAATGAAGTCATAATCATTGGTGGCGCCGCCCTCGGCGCAATGCTCATCGCCACTCCTCTCACAGTCATCAAAGCGATGATGAGCCAGATTACCGCCGTTCTCGGTAGTGGATTGACGAAAAAGGATTTTCTGGATCTGCTTGTGATGATGTACCAAATATTCAATGTGGCTCGACGCGACGGCCTTGTCGGTCTCGAATCACATATTGAGCACCCCGAACAAAGCGAGATATTCAAGAGATATCCCAAGTTCCTCAAAAATCATCATGCTGTCGCCTTCTTCACCGACACAATGCGCGTTATCATCTCCGGCTCAGTACAACCGCATGATCTCGATGACTTAATGGATGCCGACATCGAGGTTCTTCATGAGGAAGAACTAAAACCATCCCAAGCGCTTAGTTCGGTTTCCGACGCCCTCCCGGGGCTTGGGATTGTCGCGGCGGTACTTGGAATTGTCATCACGATGAGTTCTATCGGCGGACCGCCTGAAGTTATCGGTCAGAATGTTGCCGCCGCACTGGTGGGAACGTTTTTGGGTATTCTCATGTCGTATGGATTTGTCGGACCCCTTGCGGCATCGTTGACACATCGAAGCCACGACACCAAGCAGTACATGGGCTGCATGAAATATGCCCTGCTCTCATTTCATAAAGGGGTTGCTGGAGTGATCGCAGTTGAATTTGCCCGGAGATCCCTCTTTGCAGAAGTTCGCCCCGGATTTCTTGAGCTTGAAAAAGCCTGCAACGATGCCAAAAAGAAGTAGTCATCTGTGAGTGACGATAACTCGAATCGACCGATAATCATCAAGAAAATAAGGCGTGGTGGTCATGGAGGCCATCATGGCGGGGCATGGAAAGTTGCATTCGCCGATTTTATGACGGCCATGATGGCTTTTTTTCTCGTGCTGTGGCTTGTCGGGCAGGAGCCTGAGGTCAAAGAAGCTGTTCAGGGTTTCTTCCGTGACCCAGGTAAATTCACCGATCCCGGCGGCGCGGGTGTGCTAAAAGGTTCGGAAACCGCGCTAAAGTCAGATTCGCCGGACATGGCAATCGTTCGCCCTCCTGTCCCTGAAGACAAGTCCAGTCCGTCTAAGGACGAAGTCCAGCAGATGAAAATGACCGCAAAGCTTATGCTTGAAGAATTGGAAAAGCAGGAAGCATTCCTACGCCTGCGCGAGAATGTGACGATCCAGATAACATCCGAAGGACTCCGTATCATATTAAACGAGTCCGAAAATTCACCGGCCTTTTTTGAACCCGGATCGGCAAAACTGCTTCAACAAAGCGCGATCATCCTGGTGACAATCGCTGACCAACTCGGCAAAATCCCCAATAAGCTGGTAATGGAAGGCCACACATCTGCTTCCCATGCCTCTACAATCGAATACACGAACTGGGAACTCTCCGTAGACAGAGCCAATTCTGCGCGGGCGTTGATGGAGGTTTCCGGTCTCACTGCGAATCAAGTCAGGGAAGTGCGAGGGTTTGCGGATAAATTTCCTATGATTACAAGCAACCCCGAGGATTCACGTAACAGGCGGGTGTCAATAGTCGTTCTGTACGATACTGTCGCCCGAAGGTACGATCAAGTCCATGCCGCCGAAGATATCCAAACAGATTCCGAGTTGCCGGAATCTTCACAACTTGAGTAATTAATAGTTTCCACTCCAAGACGCTCTGGCTTTTTAGCCGCTCCATCAATATATTGATATCTCGAAGATGGAGTATCCCCGTACAATTTTGGCCGGGGCTTTTGTGTTGTTGCTATGCGACAAACAAATATTGAGAGGAAAAGATTTTTGGCCGAAAGCACACTCATACCGACAAAAGAACTGGGCCTGCTGCCGCGCCTGCGCATCGTACTCGATAGGTTTAGGGATAGCCTTCCTTTCCAATCGCTGGTTGCATCACTGAATAGCGGTTTGCAACCCCACATCAAAGTCTCTGGACTTTCGGGTTCATCCGAGTCAATTCTTATAAGCCTCCTCTCTGATCTCAGAACATCGCCAATTCTCATTGTGACAGCCAAGGCCGAGACAGCCAATGACCTTTATGATGACCTGCTCTTTCTCTTAGGACCGGAACTGGTCGGCCATTATCCCGCGCGTCAGATTCTGCCCTATGATTTCAAAGCCCCGGTTGGCGAAATCATGGGGCGCCGTATCTCGACTTTGTCCGCTCTCTCATCCAGCTCGCTCAAAGTCGTTGTCGCTCCCATGCGCGCAATCCTCGAACCAACGATATCGCGCGAAGAGCTTGAACAGAGCCGAATCGAACTAAAAGTCGGAACGGAAATTGAAATCGACAGCCTCATAACGCGTCTCGTCAATCTTGGCTTTCGAAATGTCCCGCTCGTAGAAGAAGTCGGCGACTTCGCAAAACGAGGCGGCTTGGTCGATTTTTTTAGCCCCGGAGCCGATGCGCCGGTGCGTATCGAATTCTTTGGTGACGAAGTCGACACTATTCGGCAGTTTGATGTTTCGACTCAGCGCACGATAGGACAACTCACTCATGTGAGGCTCCTTCCGAAACGTGAAATTTCAATAAGCCATGAAGACCTTGAGGCACACCTTGATCGCCTGCCCGAGAGCGATGCTGATTTTATTCGAAATCGCTATCTGAGGGATCCAGAACTGCCGGGCCTCGAATGGCTGTCGCTCCTATTCGGCATGAAACATGGTTCGTTTCTGGAATATTTCCCTCTTGATGGCCTAATTGTTTCGGAGCAAACAGCGACACTTGAAAAAGAAGCCGAGGAAATTATTGACGAAGCCCGATCGCTCTGTGAGCGGCTTTCAGAAAAACTCACTAAGCTTCCGCAACCGGAAGAGTATTATCAGAACAAGATCAACATTCTCAATGCCTTTCGTGCGCATCCCCAAATTGAAATCCTTCCTTTTCGAGGCGTCGATCCAACCCTCATTTACTTTGACTGCCAGCCCCATCCGGCCCTTGGCTCGAGGCTTGACCTCTTGGCCGACACACTTCGTGAGTATCAAACGCTTGGCATTGCCTCCTTTATAGCCACCGACAACGTCGCTCAAGCTCAGCGGCTACAGGAATTGTTGGCAGAGAAAGTCACATTAGAGCCAAAGCCGGTCGTCGAAGCCGCAAACTTGAGCGGCGGGTTTGTTTCCCCAGGCGGAAAGTTTGCCATTCTTACCGATCATGAGATATTCCATCGATATCATCGCCGCGTACGAAAAAAGAAATTCCGCGAAGGGGTCGCGATATCAGATTACCACAATCTCAATCGCGGGGATTATGTGGTGCATAACGATTTTGGTATCGCCCGCTACCTTGGGCTGGAAACAATCCATGTCGATGACCGTAATCGCGACTGCCTGCTTTTGCAATACTATGGCACTGACCGTCTTTTTGTGCCCATCGAAGAATTCAACCGTGTCGGAAAATATTCAGGCAGTGAAAACGCGCCCGAACTGACACGTCTCGGCGGACCAGGCTGGGACAAGCTCAAAGAGAAAACACAAAAAGCAATTGCTGATATGGCCGATGATCTTATTGTGCTCTATGCCGAACGCAAAGCGCGGCTTGGATACGCCTTCAGCCCCGACAGCGTATTTATGCGCCAACTTGAGGCCTCGTTTCCCTACGATGAAACGCCCGATCAAGAAAAAGCGATCGCCGATGTAAAGCGGGATATGGAGATGGAACGGGCGATGGATCGACTTATATGCGGCGATGTCGGCTATGGGAAAACCGAGGTCGCCATCCGCGCCGCATTTAAGGCAATCGATGACGGAAAACAGGTAGCCATTCTGGTTCCCACGACCATCCTCGCCCAACAGCATTACGCGACTTTCTCTGAGCGTCTCTCTGATTTTGCCGCGTCGGTCGATCTGCTTTCACGATTCAGAACCAAGAAAGAGCAGCTTGAGACAGTTCAAAAACTTGCAGAAGGAAAAGTCGATTTGGTCATTGGCACACACCGCTTGCTCTCGGGGGATATCGAATTCAAAGATTTAGGACTTCTCATCATTGATGAAGAACATCGCTTTGGCGTAAAACACAAAGAGGCGCTGCGCAGGTTGCGCTCGACCGTCGACACCCTTGCCATGACCGCCACACCAATCCCGCGCACTCTGCAAATGGCGCTCTCGGGTGTGCGGGATATGAGCCTCATTACGACATCTCCAAAAGACCGACTGCCAATCATAACGGAAATTGTGGAATTTGATGCCTCCATTATTAATATGGCTGTCCTGCGCGAAATTGATCGCGGCGGACAGGTTTTCTTTGTCCATAATAGAGTGCAGACTATAGACGCCATGTACGAATATCTGAAAGAACTCCTGCCCAAAGCGGAAATTGGAATCGCTCATGGCCAGATGCATGAACGCTCGCTTGAGGGAATCATGCTGGCCTTTATGGCAGGACACTATCAGGTGTTGCTTTGCACATCCATTATTGAATCCGGATTGGATATTCCCAGAGCCAATACAATAATCATCAATCGTGCCGATAAATTCGGTCTCGCACAATTGTATCAATTGCGCGGTCGTGTCGGGAGAAGCGCGAGACGGGCCTATGCTTATTTGCTAACACCTGAGATCAAGACCCTGCAGGTTGATGCAATGAAACGCCTTCGCGCCCTTGAAGCCCATGCCGACCTCGGATCAGGATTTGCCTTAGCCATGCGCGACCTTGAAATTCGCGGTGCCGGTACATTGCTCGGGGCTAAGCAGTCCGGCTTTATCGAAGAAATCGGTTTCGATCTCTACAACAAACTCCTCGAGGAAACAATCGCGAAGCTAAAGGGGGAAGAGCTTGTAAAACCCCCCGACACCAAATTCGAACTTGACCTCGAAACATATCTTGCCGAAGACTATATCCCCGATAGTCAGCAAAAAGTCGACATATACCGCCGTTTGGCCGATGCCGCCGTGCTTGATGACGTCATCAAAATCACCGAAGAAGTTGCCGACCGTTTTGGCCGGGCGCCGCAGTCGGCGATAAATCTTTTCGATGCAACAGCAGTAAAGGTTGTCGCGGCGCAGTTGGGAGCTGAGAAAGTCAAAATGCGCTCAGGGCGGGTCAATATTTTCTTCAAAGAAGACAAGAAGTTGAGCCGCGCCGAAATAGAAGCGTTGCGCAAGGGGACCGATGCCCCAATGGAGTTCTCACTCGTCCCCCGTCCGACAGTAATGGTTGATTTCTCCGGCATTGCCGAAACCGACCGGTTAAATGCTTTCCGTCAATTGCTGGAAAAGACGCAAATAGGCTGATGATTCGACTCAAATAATTCCGAGACTTTTTTACTATTTCTTACTCGGCTTAATTACTATCGTCTCTTGGACATTATGTATAGTTGTTGTTCTAAATTGGAGGTTTTGGATGATTGGAAGATATAGCGCGGCGTTTCTTTTACTGACCGCTCTTGGTTGCGGCGAACGCATTGACCAAAAAGGGAATGCGCTAAGCGGAACTCAAGTGGTCAAAGCGACCATTTTCGACGGCGAGAAACATCTGACGAATATCCGCCAGTTGACTTTTGGCGGACAGAATGCCGAGGCCTACTTTTCATATGATGCCAGCGAATTGATATTTCAATCAACCCGTGATTCACTCCAATGCGATGCCATTTTCCGCATGACCTCCGATGGCGCAAATGCCCACATGGTATCAAACGGCAAAGGAGCGACCACCTGCTCGTTTATTTCTCCTGACGGACAATCAATAATTTACGCCTCAACTCATCTTGCCGATACCGCCTGTCCTCCCCGACCCGATATGTCGAAAGGATACACATGGGCGTTGCACAAAGGATACGATATTTTCAAAGCCAGTTCAGATGGGACGAATCTGATTCGCTTGACCGAGACCGAGGGTTACGATGCCGAATGCGTATATTCTCCACAGGGGAATAAAATTCTTTTCACTTCTGTTCGAAGTGGCGATCTGGAACTATATATGATGAATCCTGACGGAGGCGATGTTGAACAGTTGACCAACGAACCGGGTTACGATGGCGGCGCGTTTTTCTCTCTCGACGGCCAGTCCATCTGCTGGCGGGCTTCGAGGCCGACCGGGGATAGCCTGAAAGAATATCAGGAGCTACTTGCTGAAGGTCTTGTCCGACCCGGACGGTTGGAGATCTATGTAATGAAGCTCGCCGACAGAATCCCGATACAACTGACCTCGAACAACGCCGCCAATTTCGGGCCGTACTTTCACCCCGATGGCAACCGTGTGATTTTTGCCTCAAACGTCAATGATCCACAGGGCAGAAACTTTGATCTGTATATGGTGAATGTCACCACCAAAGCTATAGAGCAAGTCACATTTAATTCCACCTTTGACGGCTTTCCGATGTTTTCCCATGACGGAACCAAACTGGTTTTTGCCTCGAATCGCGACGGCAAGGCGCATGGCGAAACTAATATCTTCATTGCCGACTGGATTGAATAGAAGTCTCAGAAGCTGAGGGTAAAACTCGTCTTTTCATGCCTTGAGGTATGAGTAAGCCCAATCGTGATTTATTGGGTAAATTTCATGGACACATTGCCGTCGGATTCAGCGATATGAAGAGATGGTCGATGAGCGCGGTCAAGTCAGAAATATCAACATCACCCGTGCCGTCGGTATTTGCTTCTTCTTCGCAACAAAGCGGAGAAAGAGAAATAAACAGGTTATCTATTAAGGCCGTCAGGTCGGAGATATCTGCGAAGTCATTAACATTGCAGTCCACATTTCCTGTTGTACTGAAACAGCAAGGCGTGATATTCAACAATACCGAGACAGCATCCAGGTCCCAGCCCACCGAAGCAATGTCGGGTTTGTTGTCTCCGTTAAAATCTGCCGAAACAACACAGCGAGGATGTCCTCCTACCTCGAAGTTGACTGCTGTGGCGAAGGTGCCGTCCCCTTCGTTCGTTAAAACGGATACGGAACCGGATACGTAGTTTACCGCGGACAAGTCAGGATGACCATCATTATTAAAGTCAGCGGCGCAGACTGACAACGGGCCAATTCCTACTCCGTAATTAGTTGTGCTGACAAACGATCCCTCGCCGCTATTTTTCACAATTGACACAGAGCTCGAATTAGCATTTGCCACGGCAAGGTCGATCGCGCTATCACCATCAAAATCAGTGGCAAAAACAGATGCAGGGGTATTGCCGACTCCATACAGTCCCGTTGGAATGAAATTGCCATCTCCGATGTTTTGTTAAGATTGAGATGGTTTGCGTGTTATAGTTCGCTGTGGCCAGGTCTGGCTTGCCATCTCCATCGAGGTCAGCGGCATATACGGAGAAGGGGCCGTTGTCCGATGTAGGAGCGATGATATGGGTGATTCCAAGAAAAGGGAATGTCCCGTCCCCATTATTGATTCTGACCGTAACACTATTTCCCGACCAATTCGCAGTCACAATGTCTTGCTTACCGTCTCCATCAAAATCTTCAGCAAAGATCGATGCCGGGCTACCAGTTGCTGGGTAGTTGACCGAAACGCCGAATGTGCCATCGCCATTGTTTTTGAGTACGGAGACAAAATTTGCGAAACTCGCCACAGCCAAGTCCAAGTCGCCATCACCGTCCAAGTCGGCTGCATAAACTGAATGAGCTGAACTTCCAGTTCCGTAATTGACTGCACCTCCGAATGTGCCATTACCGTTGTTTTTCAAAACCGAGACATTAGCCGTATTAAGATTCGCAACTGCCAGATCTTGGTCGCCGTCGCCATCAAGGTCAGCGGCAAACAATGACTGCGGATCAGTTCCGACTTGGTAATCAATCTTGGAATTAAATGTCGGATCGACTGCATAGGTTTGGACAGCAAGCAGACAAAGCAGTGTTATTTTCAAAATTATCCGAATTAGATTCACAGAAACTCCCCGGGTCCAACTGCCGTTCGTGGTTAGCTTTCAGTATTTAAGTATACAATCCATCGGCATTTTTCAAAGCGTAAAGTAATGTGGTTTGCGAATACACTGCTAGCGTATCTGCTTGTCTGAAAAAAGTTCCTTCGTTAAATAGCATAAGTTTGCCGACCCAAATCAAAACAGCACAAAAAACAGTGTATTATTCTGAATTATAACAATAATACAACTTTTCTTCTTGACAATCATATAATTACCGCATATTATACAGAAATCAAGGAGAAGTCTCGTGATAGACAAAATAGATCGCCAAATCCTTACCATTCTTCAGGAAAACTCCAAAACGTCCAATAGTGACATAGCAGACCGCATCGGAATGGCCGCCTCAGCGACATTGGAGCGAGTGAGAAAACTGGAGAAAAAAGGAATAATCAAAGGTTACGAAATTCGCCTCGATGCCGCCAAACTCAATTGTGGTCTGGTCGCTTTTGTCTTCGTCAAAACAAGCGAAATGGCGGGTGATGCCTCTGCCGGGCCGGAACTGATAAAAATTCCCGAAGTTCAGGAAGTCTTCAACGTAGCCGGCGAAGACTGCTATCTCATCAAAGTCCGAACCAGCGACACCTCGGCGCTTGGCAAACTCATTCGGGACAAAATTGGGAAAATACCCGCCGTCGTTTCCACACGCACAACAATAGTAATGGAAACCTACAAAGAGACAAGCAAACTGCCGCTTGAAATAATGCCCGGCACGAATGGAGACCGCGATGACTGAAATTGAAATCGCCAAGCGAAATAGACTCCAACTTATTCTGGCCTTTGGCGCGGTCTATATCATATGGGGATCGACATATCTTGCCAATCAGTTTGCCATTGCGAGCATCCCTCCGTTTCTGATGGGTGGTGTGAGATGTATTCTTAGCGGGGTCATTCTCTATATATGGGCGCACTACCAAGGGGCGGCAAAACCTTCGTTGCGTGAGTGGAAATATGCCGCGATTATCGGAAGTTTCCTCATGGTCGGCGGGACGGGGCTAATCATCTGGGCGCTGCAATTTGTGCCATCGGGATTGACGGCCTTGCTTGTCGGAACAGTTCCGCTTTGGGTAGTGCTCATCGACTGGCTTCGCCCGGGCGGACAAAAACCGTCGCGTCTGCTTCTTTCCGGTATTCTTCTCGGCGCTGTCGGTGTGGCATTTTTGATTGCGCCAACAAAAATTGTGGGCCTTGCGCGGCTTGACAACTTCTGGGCAATCGTGTTGATATTGGGCAGTGAGATATCCTGGTCCATCGGCTCGGTCTTCTCGCGCAATGTCCCAGCTCCGGACTCGAAAATTCAATCAGCAGGAATGCAGCTTTTTGCGGCTGGCATTATATTGACAGCGCTGGCAACCATAACTGGTGAGTTCGGGCGCTTTAATCCCGAACTCGTTACATCCCCATCTATATGGGCGATGGTCTATCTGGTTACATTCGGCACGTTGGCCTTTGCGGCCTATGCCTGGCTGCTTCGCACAACCACTCCCGGCAAGGCGGCCTCCTATGCATTCGTCAATCCCGTAATCGCAATTTTTCTCGGCTCGGTCCTGGCTAACGAACCCGTGACAGTCCGCACAATCATAAGCTCGATCATAATTATCTCGGCAGTTGTCATAGTTGTCGGCGCAAAAAGCCGCACAACACGAAATTCGGTTCCTCTTGATTTGAGAACGACTGAACTTATTTCTGTATCTAAACAAGCCTCAGTTTAACAGAGCCTTTCACACAAAAGTACGTCATGACCACGCCGCCGCTACAGATTGGACTTTTGCTTTTCGATGATGTCGAAGTCCTCGACTTTGCGGGACCGTTCGAAGTTTTTTCGGTCACTGCCGAACTCAATGAGAATAAGTACTTTCGCGTCTTGACTATTTCGGCCACCACAAGAACGATCATTGCAAAAAACGGTTTGAGTGTGAATGCCGATTTTCTGCTCGATAACCACCCCCTCATAGATATCCTTGTAGTTCCGGGGGGATTCGGCACAAGAAAATTGCTTGTCAACGCGCCGGTTATCGAATGGGTCAGGAAAACGGCATCGACTGCGCAACTTGTCTTGTCGGTGTGCACCGGTTCGATAGTTTTAGGCAAAGCTGGGCTGCTCGAAAACCTCACTGTGACAACTCATCACCAGACTTTCGAACTGCTCAAATCCGTCGCTCCGACCGTCACAATCCGCGATAATGTCCGCTTTGTCGATAACGGGCGGATCATAACTGCCGGAGGGATTTCCGCAGGCATCGATATGTCGCTCCATGTTGTCGCGCGTCTGTGCGGCGAAGAAGTCGCGCGCAAGACAGCAACATATATGGAGTACGACTGGCGCATGGGACCTGAGCGTTCTATTTAGTCACTTGCTCCTCAAGTTGATAGCGGTTGTAAATTCGCGCGTAATGTCCCTCTTGAGCCATCAACTCAAAATGCCGTCCACTTTCTATAATCGAACCGTCTTCCATAACATGAATCATATCTGCCCGTTCGAGTGTGTCAGGCCGATGAGTGATGAGAATCGCCGTGATATCCGGCAATACCTCATGTAATCGTTCCCACAAGAGAGATTCGGTGCGTGAGTCAAGAGCCGAAGTACAGTCATCCAATATTAATATCTTCGGCTTGCCGACCAATGCACGTGCCAACGCCACACGCTGCTTTTGTCCGCCGGATATCGACATCCCGCGGGTTCCAATTGAGGTTTCAAGACCCTTGGGAAAGCGCGAGATCTCCTCTTTAAGCTGAGATATTTCTATAGCCCACTCAAGCACCGTGTCTGAAATATCTTTGCGTCCAAAGAGAATGTTATTGCGAATGGTGTCGCTGAACAAAACCGGCTCCTGCGGGACATAACCAATTGATGTGCGAAGGTCCTCGAGTTTATACTCGCGCAGGTCATGTCCATCCAGTGATATAACTCCGCCAGTTGGGTCGACCAGACGCGGGATCATATTCACCAGCCAGCTCTTACCTGAGCCGACTTTACCGACTAGAGCAACCGTTTCACCAGCCTTGATGTCAAAGGACACATTCTGGACAATCTTCCGTTCGGAAGTCGCAAAACCAAACGAGACATTTTTGAGCGAAAGATTTCCTTTCACATATCCATTGGCCGACAGCGTTCCGCTTTCCTTCACCATCGCCGGGACATCTTCAAGTTCCACCAGTCTATCAATCGAAACTGCCGACTGGCGGGATTTGACAAGGAACTGCCCGATATCGAACATCGGGAAGACGAGCCAGACAACGTAATAAATAAAGGCGCTCAAATTCCCCAAGCTAAGACTGCTTTTTATCACCATCCAGCCGCCAGCAATCAGTACGATTACAATTCCGAACTGCCAGACATAGGCATAAAGCGAATCGACAATCGCGGTGATTTTGACAGCCGACAACTCGGCTTCGCGGCGTTCCATGGCTGCCTTCTCAAAGCTCTTTTGCTGTGCCTTCTCGCGCACATAGGCCTTGACCACACGGATTCCCGAAAAGCAGGCTTCCATTACATCGCTGAAATTTGAAATCTTCACCTGAAGTAGGTCATACCGTTTATCCAAAAGGGATGCGCTTTTGAAAAAGATAAATATCAGCAGCGGCAACGGCCCTACTGTATAGAGTGTCAGAAGCGGATCAATCGATATCATCATAGCAATTATGAATGACACGATAGCCAACGCCTCATACAGCCGGAATATCCCCGAACAGGCAAACCACGAGAGTTTGTCGGCGACATCATCGGTCAGGCGGGTCAGCAAATCCCCAGTGCGAAACCGATTGAAAAAGTCCGGCCCCTTAATGGTGATCGTGTTAAAGGCGTGCTGGCGGAACAGCCATTCAAAGCGCGAATTCATCCATGCCCTGTGGGATTGGACAAAAGCATAGAGCCCGACTGCAATGAAACTCACAATCAGAAAAGTCACCGCAAATGTGTCGCTTGGATTAAGATCATAGGACTGCCCGGTCTCAACCAGTTTTCCGGCCATTCCTTCAGTTGGCACGATTCCGGATTTCAGAAAATCAATCACAAAACCGAGCATGCGGGGAAGAAGCACCTGAAAAACCGCCTGCACAGGTGTAAGGAGGAGGAGTACAAGCAGGACATATTTATAGTGCCGGTAATACTGCCACAACCATTTTATTTTCTTACGCATTCGTCAATTCTCCGATCTTTGACTTGAACTGCAAATGGAACAGCTTTGTATAGTATCCATTTTGTAGCAAAAGTTCGGTATGCGTGCCGGATTCGATAATTTCACCCTGCTTAATAACCAGGATCTTATCTACATCGAGAATCGTCGACAAGCGATGGGCGATAATAAGCGAGGTTCGTCCGTGCATAAGTATTTTAAGCGATGCCGCCATCACACGTTCGGTTTCAGGATCAACCGAGGATGTGGCCTCATCCAATATCAAAATCTCCGGGTCGAATGCAAGGGCACGCGCGAAGGACAGCAGCTGTCTTTCGCCGCGGCTGAAATTCGAGCCTTTTTCCGATATTTCTGTTTCATATCTTTTCGGCAACCGATCAATAAAGAGCGCAGCATCCACTACTTGTGCGGCGGCAGCAATCCGCTCCTGAGGAATTTCTTCGGCGCCAAGCCCAATATTGTTTTTGACGTCTCCCGGAAAGAGGATAATATCTTGAAGCACTAAGGCAAATTTTCTGCGAAGGTCGGCCCTCGATACGTCTCGTATATCTATTCCGTCAACTGTTATCCTTCCCATCTGCGGATCATAGAAGCGAAGAAGCAACGAGATAACTGTCGATTTGCCGCCACCCGTCACACCGACAAGAGCCACCCGCTTCCCTTTGGGAATATCAAACGTTGCGTTTTTGAGGGCGTAGTTGGAATCACCGGTGTACGAAAACGAGACATCCTCGAAGCGAATTGCATCATCAAACCTGTTCCAAAGCTCAGGGCGAACAGGATCGAGAACCACGGGTTTAGTCGCGAGCAGTTCATATATCCGTCGTGCCCCCGCAATTCCTTTTTGAAAGCTTGACAATTGCTCTGAGGTTCTGAAAATCGGCTCAAAGGAACGCATTATCAGGACGAGAAAAAGAACAATTTGCCCCGCGCTCAAATCAAACCTCGGGCCGAGCATCAGGAGCAAGCCGATCTTTACATACTCTATGAAAAGAATAAGATTGAAGAAAACGCAGACGCTGATCTGGACAAATTGATCGTCGGCGAATTTTATCTCATTAGTCTCGTATACTCTCTTTCGGGCATATTCCCCGCGGTGGAATAGCTGCACAATCGACATCCCTTGCAGGAATTCGCTGAGCACAGCGGTGACTTCGGCCATTTTGCGGCGTATCGCAAAAAAGCGATGGGTTGTCAACCGGTGAAAGAAGTAGATCAGCACACACAGCAACGGTACTGATAAAAAAAGTATCACACCCACCTGCCACTGCTGATAGACCATGATCGAGTATATTCCAAGAATAAGAAGCATGTCGCCGACAAGCAGGACGACAGTATTTGTGAACAGCATCCGAAGGGCTTCGCAGTCAGACTCGACTCGGGCCATAATTCTTCCAACCGGATTGGAATCGAAATACGAGAAATCCAGCGAAAGAATGTGGTCAAAAAGCCGTCGTTTAAGCGAAAGCATCACATCCTGGCCAACCTGTTCAAGCGAGAGCCGCTGAAGGTACTGGATTAAAAATGCAGCGGCCTGAATAACAAGAATTGCAAGCGCGAGTAGGACTAAGAGGGTAATGTTACCAGTTTTCAGGGGACCATCGATTCCCTCTTTGAGTATCATTGGCCATGCCAAAGCAAGTCCAGTCGTTGCGGTCAACAACACAAGCGAGAAGCCTAATCTCCGTTTGTGCTCTTTGAGCAGAGGTACAATAGTGCCGAATGCATCTTTGAGCGAAATCTTGCTTTGGGATTCGGTCTTTGGTTCATCTTCATATAAATCAGAGGTCATATTTCATTGCCTTTATCAGTTCTGATCAGTTTCGTGCATCTGCAACGGCGCGGCAATCACAAAAAAACCCGCCGAATGTTTTATGCACCGACGGGTCGAAAATCTCTATGTGAACAAAATCACATAATCAACAAATCTCTCCCGTCGATATGGCCGTTTGCCATTAGCGATGTATCTACTTTGACAGTTCTGTTAATCACGTTATTTGTTTCCTTTATCTAATCTAATCTAATCTAAATCTTTTACCCACAGTTACGATATTTGGTCTGCGACAATTGCAAAGAAATAAATAGTTAATGCTGTGTCAACTAAAAATTTTGATTTCGGGCAATATTTTATTGTTCCGGTAAACAAAAAGCGCCTGTCGGGCCAGTCTTGGCCATAATCAATATAAAGTAACCAGCTGTTTTGATTTTCATGGTTTTTTGCGTACAATATATGCAGCAATGATTCAACAACGAACCAGCATTCCAAATCTCGCCATATTTCTAACCACTATTGCCGTGTGCTTGGTTGTCCTTCCGGCTGGCATTAATTCTCAAACGTCCAGCCGCACCTTTCGAATTGCCTTTTTGGAACCGGGGGACTATGTAACACATGCTCGCATTCGTGAATCTTTCAGAAACCACCTCGAATCAAGTCTTCCGGATGGCTATAAAGTAGAATTTCCTACCGGGAGCTATCAGTCCGGCGGCTGGAAGCGGGATAGCACTAAGGCGATTGCCAGACGAATAACTAATAATGGGGCATTTGACATTGTCGTGGCGATTGGGCCATGGGTGGTAGAAGACCTCCTCGAAGCTGGTTATACCAAACCGATTGTTGCGCTTGGCCGATTTGACCCAAAAGCCGAAGGCCTGCTTGATGCGTCGGGCAATCCAAAAGCTTCCAATCTCACGGTACATGTCACACCGGGCAAGCTCCAATCGGATCTCGCCGTTTTGAGGGGGATCGTCAACCCCAAGACCGTCGGTTTTTTACATTTTCCATCAGGGGATGAACAGGATGGGCTCTTTGATTCTGTTAAGCAGATTGGGAAGTCGCTGGGATTTGAGGTAGTAACCGCAGAGGGTTTCAATAATATCGGAACGCATGCTTTTTTCAAAGCGTACGCTCTGCTCGATAAGAAAGTTGATGCGCTGTATCTGACTTCGCTCTATGGACTTACTAATGAACTAATCCGCGAGTTTCTCCTGGCTGCGGTCAAGGATAATGTGGCAGTTTTTGCTGCCGATGGACGGTTCTTGGTTGAACGAGGCGCGCTGTTATCGCATGCCACTCAAACAATCGATGCGGTCGCGATCTATGCCGTATCCAAGACGATACGGATAATGCAGGGAGAAATGCCATCGTCTCTTCCGACCATTTTTGAAGAGGGCAAAGGGCTGACTGTAAATGCGGCGACAGCCCGAGAGTTAAAAATAGAGCTGTCGGATGCGGTATGGCTCAACGCCGACATTATAGGAGATACACTTTCGGGACATGAGCTTCTCCGACTGCCAGATGCCGTCGGGTTAGCCCTAAGCCAGAACTCTGGATATTTGGCGGCGTCGGAGAAAATGGAATCTGCAATTCAAGCCACCAGAGCCTCAGCCGGGAATTTTCTGCCAGAGATTTCAGCCGAGGGGGCAATCGGTTATATCGACAACAATTCCGTTCATAATTCGGGCGGCCGCTTTACCAATGAGAGAATGCGGGCTGAGTTGCTTCTCGAACAGACTCTCTTTTCTCTGTCAAAAATCAATGCGTCAAAAACGGCCGCCATAAGTAAAGAGCTTGAAGAAAATAAACTCAAGGAGGCTGCGCTTGATCTTGAGTTCGCTGTTACTCTGGCCTATTTCAATTACAGTCGGGCACTTGAAGTTGTGCGGATAGAAACAGCGCAGAGAAGAATCGTAGAAAGAGCCCTTGAGTCTGCCCAGGCGCGGCTTCGCATGAACGGAGGCTCCCAGGTCGACGTCCTTCGCTGGCAACTCGAACAATTGCGGACGCAGTCTGCGATTGTAGATGCGAGACGGTCTGAATCGAGCGCGAGGGTCCTGCTGAATGTGCTCCTCAACCGACCGGGAAACAACACACTCGCAATTGATGAGTCGCTTGTTGCCGAAGACGCCTTTGTCACCACATTCCAGGCTTTGGAGTCGCTTGCCGGGTCAGAAAGTGATAGATCGAGACTTCAGGACTATCTTGTGAGAACGGCAATCGAAAGTAATCCCCGCTCACAAGCCAATAATATCCGTCTTCGTAGTCAAAAGTCTCAGCTTTTGCAAAACAGAGCAAAACGATTTCCGGTAATAGGTTTTAATGCCTCGCTCGCCTTGGTCGACTCACTGTCCGAGCGGGTTAATTTTGAAGAGAAACGTCCGGTCTGGTCGCTTGGGGCCGAACTGAGATTTTCGCTATTTAATGGCGGGAAACAAAAAAGCGCGACACAGCAACTTGAGTATGGATATTCTCAAATCGAATACGAGCGCGATTATTATCGCGCTGAACTGATGGGGAAATTGCAGCGAGACATGTATCAATTGGATGCCGCAATCAGCGCAGTGCCGTTGTCGGCCCATTCCGTCGAGATTATAACCTCGCAGATACAAATGGCGATGGACGAATACGATGCCAGCAAACGGGGTCTGGCCGATATGGTTGATGCTGTCAGGACTTTACGAGAGGCAAAATTTGATCTGATCGAGCGCCGTTATTCCGTCTATAATTTAGCCTCGTCCATTACCCGCACAGTCGGCTGGTCACCGTATGAGGCAAATCGCGATATTTTACAGGAATTCCTCGAGCGTTTGAAAGAATACGCTCGGACACTCTCCAAAAACTGATATTCGCGCCTGTTGACCTAAAAATATTCTCTGAAAAATCCGCTCACATAGATAACAAGCAAAATACAGGTCAGTGTAACTCTGACCGTTCGCTTTGCTCGGCTATCATCATAAACCGGCGGTCTTTTATTTCCCCTTAAAGCAACAAAGATCACTCCATAGTTGATAAGCGAGAATGCGACCAGAAGGCATGTCACAATTGTTGTAAGCCTTATCCCAAAAGAATATTCAACAATGTAACTCACTAACAGTATGACAATCGCAAAGAAAGTGTATTTGCCTGTCAAATTAGAAGGCAAGTCTATTTTTCTCTCGCGCAGCAGAAGACTCGCCGCTATAAGAATCAACACATCGCGAGCTATGATTACGGTCGCAAGCCAGAGCGGGAAATTGCGGTACAGTATCAGACAAACTACAAGTATCGCAGCAAAGAGTTTATCGGCCAAGGGATCGAGGGCAATTCCAAGGCCTGAGACTTGTTTTGTTTTCCGCGCAAGATAGCCATCGAGCCAGTCTGTAAATCCGGCAAGGAGACACAGTCCGAGGCTTATTGCTGTGCCTCTTCCGTCGCCGTTGCTCAAAAAATATCCTATCAGCGGCGCGATTCCTACACGCGATAGACTGATGAGATTGGGCAGTGATTTCAGATGGTTAATCTTCGGGATCATAATTCAAAATACATCGCGAACCATTTACGGCAAAGGATTAATACTTTTGATTGAGAACATTCGCTCCAAGTTGTTCTTTTTGAATAGCATTATAGTTTTATAATTGACAAGGAAAGCCCTTAACACCAAATTAGCAATGGTACTGTTTTTTGTATACGCGATTCGGTCAGAGGCCATAACTAAAGAAATACGTTGGTCTTACCGATAAATAAAGGGCAAGTGTGCAAATGATAGACAGCTGTTCTGGTTGGTTTCTTTAGGATGGGCAACCCTATCGGGAGGAGTTTAAACGAAACGATACGACTCATACCACCTCGTGATTTTATTAACCCCCCACACAGTAAACAGGATCGCAAAACAAACAGGCATGACAGGCGGATTCCTGCATGTTTTCGAAGTCTGAACGTATAATCAAATAAACATGTATCATGGTTTGTAAACAGCTTTCTAATAGAGGAGTGAATTACTATGAAACGTAAACTAATGGCAATCACATTATTTGTGATGTGTCTGGCCTCGGTCACGGCTTGGTCAGCGACTACCGGTCGAATTACCGGAACAGTTACCGATACCCAGACAAAACAACCACTTATCGGCGCCAGTGTGGCCCTCGTGGGAACCACCCTCGGCGGGATAACGGATGAAAATGGCAGATACACGATTGCAAATGTCCCTGTTGGCACTTATAAACTGCGCATCTCCTCTGTGGGATACGGTACTGTCGAAGTGGACAATACTTCAGTCTCCGCGGATTTGGTGACCTATGAGGATCGAACTCTCAGTTCAAGCGCAACTGATATCGGCAAAACTATCCAAGTTACAGCCGAAGCTCCGCTTATTATTAAAGACAAAACGTCATCAATCAGCATTGTCAAGCGTGATCAGATACAAGCCATGCCCGTTCGCGGGGTAAACCAAATCGTCGGAATCCAGAACAGCGTCGTCAAAGTACGTCCCTTTGGCGGAACGGTAATTCGAGGCGACCGCGAAGCTACGAATGGCTCTGAGATTACGCTCCGTGGCGGGCGACCCGCTGAAGTTGCTTATTTTGTCGACGGTTACAGCACACAGGACCCTCTTTCAGGGACCAATACTGCGTCGCTTAGCAACAATGCGATAAAGGAAGTTACCGTGTATGCCGGTGGATTCTCCCCTGAATATGGCAACGTCTCATCGGGTGTCGTTAATACAATAACGAACTCCGGAGGCGATCTCTACAAGGGATCGTTAGAAGTTCTCTCAGACAATATCGGAAGCGATAACTTTGACCAGAATTGGTATAATGCAGACCTCGGCGGCCCGATTCCTGGTACTGAAAAGGCTTTCTTTTTTGTTTCGGGCGAGAGACGCTATTGGGGCGACCGCGCGCCGTCTTCCATTACCAATGATTTCCTCCCCGGCGGTTCTTATCGCTTGCCAAACAATAATCTTGAAGGATTTTCTCTTCAAGGCAAAGTAAACTATAAACTGACACCAAGTTTCGAACTGGCAGTCAGCGGAACCGGCTCCCGCGATGAGTGGCGTGAGTACGTCCACTCGTATCTTTTTAATGCCGCGCACATGCCCTACTACGATGATCGTCATCTCGGCCTCAATACCCGAGTGACCCACACGCTGAGCGCGACAACATTTTACAACCTCAGCGCATCGTACAGTACGACCCAGCGATTCCGCGGCGATGGAGTCCTCCGCAAAGATCTCGCCGCCTATACTGTTCCCGGCGGTAATCCACGATTTGAAGATGCAAGTCTATTCTGGCTGGGTGATGACCCTTCGACATCGGGCGACGACGGTCACGTGTACGATGACTATCTCAAACGGAAATCAGCGTATGTTGGCTTACGAGGAGATATTCGAAGTGATATCAACGAAGAACACTCTTTACTTTTAGGATTTGAGCTCCAGCGACACACACTACGCTATTACGATCATCTCTTTCCCGCGCAGGAAAATTCTGATGGAACTCGAAACACTACAGATATCGACCGCTTCGGCTATGATGTAAACGGCAACGAGACCGATGGCGGTGGAAAGCTTGGATTGGATGGCCCTAAGCATCCAATTAACGTGGCCGCATACGCTCATGACCGTTTTGAGTGGCGCGGATTGATACTCAGCGCCGGGCTTCGTTTCGACTATTTTGATTACAAAGCCAAACGCATCAAGAATCTGGAACGTCCTTTCGATCCGGACAACACGCCCGATCCACTATCCGCGGTGCTCGATGCTGGCGACCTTGAGGAGAGCGAAAAGTTTACACGGCTATCTCCGCGGCTTGGCATTGCCTTTCCGGTAAGTGACCGCACACAACTGCATCTTAACTTCGGAAAGTTTTTCCAACGTCCAAACCTGGTTCAACTTTACGTCGGTTATGATTACTATGAGTACAAAGTCACTTCGGGCGGCTATTACTACCCAATCGGAAATCCGAATCTTCGTCCCGAACGGACCACTGCCTATGAAATAGGAATGTCACAGAGTTTTGGAGACAACACGACCCTCGACATCAATGCCTTTTACAAGGACATCCTTGATCAGATACAGGTCTATAATCAGGCGGCCTCACCGCGCAACTACTCCAGCTTTAAAAATAGCGACTATGGAACGGTAAAAGGTCTTGAATTCAATTTGACCCAACGCGCGCAAAACAATATAGCCTTCGGCGTGAAGTATACTCTGCAGTACGCCAATGGCACTGGTTCGTTCGCCAACACGGCTCGTAACTCGGCTTGGACAAACGACAATGCTCCCAAGCAGCCGGCCTCTCTCGAATATGACCAGCGGCATAGCCTTATCGGTAATATTGACTGGCGTATGGGCGAGCAAGAAGGACCTGCATTTGCGGGCGGGCATCCGTTCGAAAACTTCAGTTTCAACGTACTACTATACGCTGGAAGCGGATTGCCGTATTCACCGCAGGGTGTTTATAATGAAGTTACCTTGGCCAGCGTGACACCCACTCCGACGGATGTTCGGAACTCGGTCTACATGCCCTGGACGTCAACCATTGATTTCAAAGCCAAAAAGAGCTTTGCCTTGGGACGTTACACGATTGCTCCCTACATTCAGGTCAACAATCTGCTCAATCGGGATAATGTTATCGCAGTGTACGAGTCGACAGGACGACCGAATACGACCGGCTGGCTGTCAACCGAAGAGGGCGAAGCCTTCAGCGAGACTTTTGCTGAGGCTGATGCTTCGGGACTAAACGGTGAACAGAAATATAATCTTAAAGAAAATAACCCTCTTAACTACGGTCCGCCACGACAGATATTTTTCGGACTTCAGCTCTCATTCTAATGGAAGGGATGGAAATATATAATGGATTATAAAAGACATATCACGCTCTCGGTCTGTCTCTGCGCCATTACGATAATGGCGGTTTCTGCTATGGCAGGAGCCCCCTTTATCAAAAAGCCGGTAAAATCGGCTTCGGCTCTCGATTCAGATACGTATATCAATGCCAATCGAATCCTCATGTTGGTAGCCAACGACGGAGTTTTTGGAACCGACTTGGGATCGTCTTTGGGCAAAACGGACGGTTTGTACTTCCCATACAGTAGTGTGGAGGATATTACCGGAGATATTAACACAACAACAGTGGTCTACGCCTCAGGACTCTGGATGGGGGCTCTGGATTCGGCCAGCGGCGACACGGTCATAACTATTGCGGAATATTCTGAAGAAAACACTCCCGGTCGAATGATTGATTCCACATTCGATCCTTCAGGCTTGTCCGATCCCGCTTACCGGGTCTATAAGATCTACTCCGATAGTCTCGCGGGAAACCCGAATGCAGATTACAATGAGTGGCCAGTTGCGCAGGGCGCGCCAGTCGATTTGCTTGGTCTTCCTGCAATTATAGGCGATCAGATGCTCTGGTGCGTCTATAATGATGCAAATCCCGCGGCTCACACCAACAATGCTGGTTCAACGGCTCCGATGGGCGTTGAAATTCAGCAGTCGACCTTCGCCTTTGACCGACAAGGTTCGCTTGGCAACATCGTGTTTATTCGATTCAAAGTGCATAATCGGGGGTCAAAAACCCTTCTGAACACATACGTCTCGCTTTGGGCAGACCCTGATCTTGGCGGCGCGAGCGATGATCTCGTAGGAAGCGATACCCTCCTTTCGCTTGGATATTGCTATAATGCGGACGACGACGACAATGCCTATGGTTCAACGCCGCCGGCTGTGGGCTATGACTTTTTTCAAGGGCCACTCGATTCTACGGGGAATCCGGCTGACACTGCTCTGATGTGGGGCGATACCCTCGTAGGATTCAGAAACCTTCCAATGTCGTCATTCAATAAGTATATCAATGGAACCGATCCTCAGAATTATGCTCAGACCTACAACTATATGCAAGGCTTGAATGCCGATGGCACACTCTACACATATAACGGTAATCCGACCAAGTTCTTTGTATCGGGAGACCCGGTTACCAATACCGGAGACCTTGATGCCAATCCGGCCGACCGACGGTACATGCTTTCGACTGGCCCATTCACATTTCGTCCCGGCGACAGCACGGAAATCATTGCGGCCATTATCGTCGCGCGCGGCGGTGACAGATTAAATTCAATAACGCAACTCAAGACCATAGATGTTCGCGCTCAACAGACGTATGCTAATGGGTTTGTTACCGCCAAACCACCTGCCACGCCCGTGGTAAGTGTGGCAACAGGGAATCAGACCATTACCCTGAGCTGGACAGACACATCCGAGGTCGATCCCGGAGCCTATCCATTCGAGGGATACGCTGTCTCCCAATCGCCGAACGGATCCGATTCTTGGACTCCGCTGTCAGGAATGACTTTCGACGTTGTCAACAATGTGAACCGGTTCATTGATACGATGATCGTGCCGACTGGCGCCAGCGCTGACACTGTGGCATTTGTCACAAGGCAGTTGACAAACCAAGGGCTCAAGCGGACTGTCACAATTCGCCAGGATATGCTTGAGGGCGGACGTCTCAGAAATCTGTCGACATATTATCTGCGGGTCGAGGCATTCAGCTATAATCCGGGTCATGTGGGTGATACGACCGAGTTCGGGGCTAAGGAACTCGTCAGCGAAAAGGTGGTCAAGGTCGTGCCCCAGCGAACGCCCGCAAACATCGAATATAGTTTCGGATTCGCTGACACAATAGCCTACGACAATTCGCTCGCCAATTCCGATGGCCAGGTTATCGCCTTGGTTACAGACCCATCGGCTCTGACTGGCCATACGTATAAAGTCTCTTTCAGCATGGATAGCATTTTCACGGCTATCTATGATTCGCTCATCATAACCGACACCATCGCCATAGATACCTCAATCGGAATGGTTTGGCATCTCGTTGACTCTACTACAGGTGATACGTTACTGACTAAGCAGACAAATTATAGCGGTAACGATGATTATCAAGTTGTCGATGGAATTCTGGTGAAGGTCATAAATGCCCCCGTCGACTTCAAAAACTTTGAAGTTGTCGCCAATGCCAGCGGACCGTTGGACCCCTCTGAAAGCGGCGCTTTTGCCAGCCAAGGTTTTCCGGTTGCTGACAATCCCGGAGATAACCAACAAGTCGGAGATGGACATTGGCTTATCCATACCGGAGATAATGGAGGCTCAGCCGATGGTGGCACGCGAGGAGACTACACGAGCTTCTTTAATAGGACAACCCGAAACGGATCAAATTTCACACAGATAAGCGTCGATGATTATGAAATACGATTCACCGGCGATCCGAACAATCCGGGAGTCGAAGGCGGATATGCATTAGATTTCTTTGGAGGTTTTGGATTCTGGGTACCATTTGAAATCTGGAACATCGGCAGTGGGACACCCGGTGACTCAAGTGATGACTTCCGCATGGTGCCCTACGTCCTCAATAACTTCGACGACAGCACATTTAACCTCGAAAGCTGGGGCAGTAGCGGTACAGCCGCGGACACAAGCCGTAGAGGTGGATATGAGCATTCGACGTCTGGCGCGGACAACGATCCCTACACTGATTGGGTCTATTGGTACCGCTCTGACGATAGCTCAGCTGGTGAAACTGGCTATTTAGCCGCTGAAGCCGAGATTATTGCCGGTACATATGTCGGAGACCGCGAGCATGAGGTTTTTGCTCGAATGGTTCTTGTAAACTGGAACGGTGGACCTATGCCGCCATTCAATCAGGATATGCCTGAGCAAGGAACGATTTTCCGCATTTCTACCACAAAACCGATTCTACTGAACGATGTCTTTGCCTTTACATCAACTGCTGGAAAATTAGTCACAGGCGATGATCGCCTGAACAATGTCAAAGTGGTTCCCAACCCATACTATCTCTTCTCCAGCTACGATGCCAGTACGTTTAGGCGGGCGGTCAAGTTCTCGAATCTACCCACTGAATGTTCTATCAGCATCTATACCCTGGCTGGTGATTTCATGCGCCGACTTGACAAGAACTCACCTGAATCATTCATGGATTGGGACATTGAGAACGCTGATGGCATCCCTATTGCCTCAGGCATTTACATCTATGTTGTCACGGCGCCTGGAATGGGACAGAAGATCGGCAAGATGGCGATCTTTACCGAAGAAGAACAGCTGAGAACTTATTGATTCTGGAAGGATATCACCAATGAAGTATAAATATATTACAATCGTGAGTGTGCTTCTGGTCGCAGGCTGTACTTCAGTCTTCGCTGGAAGCTCACGCAAAATAGGAACGGCAGGAGCGCAGGAGCTTCTTTTGCCTATAGGCTCGCGCGGCACTGCCATGGGCGGGGCTGTCATTGCCAACAGCTACGGTCTCGAGTCAATTTTTTGGAACCCGTCGGGTCTTGCATCGCTTGAAGGCTCCGAAGCCATGTTCAGCCATCAAACCTATCTGGCCGATATGGATGTGAACTTTGGAGGTGTCGCGACAACGTTCGAATCTTTCGGAACGGTCGGTGTGACTGCCAAAGTTCTTTCAGTGGGTGACATAGAGGAGACGACCGACCTTCAACCTGACGGCACAGGGAATATTTACGCCCCAACACTGACAGTTATTGGCTTAACCTACGCCAAAAACCTTACTGCCAGTGTTGCTTTCGGCGCAACGGCAATGTTCATCAATGAGAGCATTTTCCAGGTCAACGCCCGAGGAGTTGCTTTTGATTTTGGAGTTACCTATAGACCAAATTGGAACGGAGTAACCCTCGGTATCGCGATAAAGAATTACGGTCCAAGCATGAGATTCAGCGGATCCGGCTTCCAGAGGGTGCAAGGCGAGCCTGTTGATAGAACAGTTGCGAGTAACAGCGCCAGCTTTGAGCTCCCAAGCTCTGTGAACCTTGGCATGGCCTATAATTTCTTCAATAGCGAAAAAAACTCGGCTTCACTTTCGGGGAATTTCCGCTCTAATAATTTCTCCGAAGATCTGTGGCAGGGTGGCGCTGAATACTCTTTCAGCAACCGCTATTTCCTCCGGGGCGGCTATAACTTCTCCTCGGCCAATCAATACCTCTACGGGCTTTCGCTCGGCGCAGGATTGAACTTTGCCGTAGGTGAAGAATCCACACTCTCACTTGAGTATGCCTGGAATGAAACAGAAGTCTTTGATGACAATCAGTACTTTACACTGAGAGTCGGCTTCTGATACTGTACTAATTATAACATTGAATAAAATCGGGTGTCAGAAATGGCGCCCGTTTTTTTGTCATCACTTACCGAACAAATATTTATTAATGATAACACCTGCAACAATGACAATAATGAATTGCATAAAAGCATCTGGGTAGTTTAAATCGACCCACAGGGATGAGCGATCCAAACTACCCAGAATATGCTTTAGCGGTACGGGGGATCGAACCCCGGTTAAATGGCTGAGAACCATCCGTCCTAACCACTAGACGATACCGCCCGATCAATGCGTAATGCTAAAAGAGCAACATGTGAAAATACAGAGTATTATATAATTATGTCAAGCTGTGCGAAGTTCATGCAATGCAACGAAGTAGGAGAACCGTCTCGGTTAATGCCAAGAGGAATAAGCAGTTACTCCTCGTCACTTTTTGAATGTTTTTCCAACGATTTATCAAAAATATTTATTTGACGAATATGCCAGATGAGCGCCATTATGGCATATGTATGTCGTCATAATCCCAAAGCCGCCCCAAACGGCCATGCAGCAAGAGGTTTGAGTAATTCCTGTGCGGCTCGTGGGTAGTGCCGAACCAGAAAGTTGACATACAGCCGCAAGCCGGTCGGGCCAAATGAGGCCGGTGCGCCCCATTAACCCAATTGAAACTAAATTACAGTCTCCAAACGAGTGTGCGCCTTGGCGTGTGTATAAACACTAATGGCAAAGTCCCGACCACACAGTGGTTAGCCCTTTGTTTTAAATTTGCATACAAATACAGTCGGTCTATATTTGCTCCCCATGTGAACTATTATTCAGGGAAAGGGACCCAGTGGCAAAACAGCCAAAAGTTAAGAAATTAAGAGAATTATCTTTTTCAGATATAAATTATCGCATTGCTTTCAAACCCCCGCGTGTCCGTACCTCCAACGATGTCGAGGCCAAGTACGATGTTATCGGACAAGGACGAGCTATCGAAGCAATAAAGATGGGGTTGAGCGTTCAAAGTATCGGCTATAATATCTTTGTGACCGGGTTCTCCGGTACAGGCCGCTCTACAACAATAAAGCATCTCCTGGAACAGCTCGAACATAAGAAACCCGAACTCAACGATGTCTGCTATGTCAATAACTTCAAAAACGTCGATAATCCCCGGGTTGTCATTTTCAAAGCAGGCGAGGGAAAACGATTCAAAAAAGATATGGGATATCTTATCGACTCAATTCGCAAAGTTGTCCCGAAAGTATTTCTCTCCGAAGACTACAAAGACCGCAACAGCAGGGTGGTCCGCGAGTACGAAGCCCGTCAGAAGAAATTGATTAACACCTTCGAGGAAAAACTCACCGCCGGGGGCTTTGTGATGGTCCAAATCCAGTCTGGTATGGGCACTCGCAACGAAATACAGCCGCTTATCGACAACGAGCCGGCCTCTTTGGAAAAACTCGAGCGCCTCTCCAAAGAAGGAAAATTCGCCGCGGCACAGCTCGATGAACTGAGACGAACATGGGATTCCCTGAGACGCGAGTTTGACCAGACAACAATTGAATCAAAAAAACTGAGCGCCAAGCTCGAAGACGCGATCGATAAGCTCAATAATTCCATGATAGCGCCGCTTGTGACCGATAAAGTCAACCTGCTCCGCCGACGTTACCCCCATGAGAGGGCGCTCGTTTACCTTGACGAAGTCGAACAGGCGCTGACCGAAGACCTCGACAGGTATAAGGAAGCCCAGCCTCGTCGTGGCGACGAAGAGGCGCCGGTCTATCGCAAACGCGAGCCGTTTGAGGAATTTTCAGTCAACTTGATCTTGGACAATTCCGAGACTACCGAAGTCCCAATCATCATTGAGAAATTCCCATCCTATAAAAATATGTTCGGCTCGCTTGAGCGTGTGGTAGACAGATTCGGCTACTGGCGCACCGATTTCACCCGTATTTTTTCAGGGTCGATGTTAAAAGCCTCAGGCGGTTTTCTGGTTATCAATGCGCTGGATCTTCTTACCGATCCCGCAACATGGGTTCCGCTTAAACGCGCGCTTCGAAACGGCGAGATGGAAATTACCGGAGGCGATGCATTTTATATGATGGCAGGCTCCAGCATTAAGCCTGAGCCCGTTCCGCTAAATGTCAAAGTTGTCCTTATTGGCGAGAGCTACATTTATAGGCTGCTGCTCAACTGGGACGAGGATTTCCGCAAAGTCTTCAAAGTCAAAGCTGAGTTTGACCATGTCATGCCACTCAACGATGACAACATGGAGGATTATTTCCGATATATCAAACGTGTCATTGAAGAGGAAAAACTTCCGCCTTTTGACCTCTCGGGGATGCAGGCCGTTATCGAGTATGGCCGTCGTATGGCAGGACACAGGGAAAAGCTTACCACCCGCTTCACCGCAGTTGCTGACATTATCCGCGAGGCCGCATTTACATGTGTAAACGAGCGAAGTGCAGGTATTATCACCCGCGACGATGTCTATACCGCGATTCAGAATATGCGCACTCGTGTGAATCTCATCGAAGACAAAATTCAGGAATTGTTTGACTCCGAAACGCTCATGGTCTCAAGCTCAGGGAGCGTTGTCGGGCAGATAAACGGGCTGTCGGTTTATAACCTCGGCGATCATGCCTTTGGCCGTCCCACGAGAATTACGGTGAGCACATCGTGGGGAAAAGCCGGGATTATTAATATCGAACGCGAGTCTGATCTGTCCGGGCCGATCCATAACAAAGGTGTGCTTGTTCTCGGTGGATATCTGAGGTCCACTTTTGCCCAAAACAAGCCTCTCGTGCTTTCGGCTTCGATTTCATTTGAACAATCGTATAGCGGCGTCGATGGCGATTCGGCCTCTTCGACTGAAATGTACTGCATTCTATCATCACTTGCCAATCTGCCCATAAATCAATCAATAGCCGTGACTGGTTCGATGAACCAGCGCGGAGAGATTCAACCGGTCGGCGGTGTGAATGAAAAGATTGAAGGATTTTTCGATGTCTGCAAAGCGCGCGGATTATCTGGGGTGCAGGGTGTCATGATACCGCATCAGAATGTGGCGGATTTATTGCTCCGACCCGATGTCGTCGAAGCCGTAAAAAATAAAAAGTTTCATATTTATCCGGTCGAGACAATATCTCACGGGATCGGAATCCTCACCGGTATTCCAGGCGGAATGGCCGAAGCCAACGGCACATTCTCACCGGGTTCGGTGCTTCAAAAAGTCGATGAGAAGCTGCATACTATGGCGATTGAATCCGACCGCTTTGGCCGCGATGTTGACGATAAGAAAAAAGCAGAAAAGTCGAAAAACGGCGACTGTGAACCTGTCGTCCGACGTCCCGCCGCCAAGGGGGTGAAGGTGAAAGCAAAAAAAACTCAGAAGAAGCGGGGATAGGGAACACTCCGCTATTTCAGGTCTCTTCGCTGCGGGGCAGTCCGCCGTGGCGGACCGCACGAAGTCATTAACACAGCAATTTCACTATAGATTTTCCTGCAGGCCATCTTTGGCCTGCAGCATCTGTAAGATCACACCGCAAGCAGTGTGGTACAAGACTCAGAGCAGACATTTCGCGTAGGGTATTGCAATCCGCCGTGGCGGATGCCTGACTTTCAAACGTGTCGGGCGAGGGCGCCCCGACACCACTTCAGACATAAGTAGGTCAGTCCGCGCCGTGGCGGACTGGAATGACATTGTGACGGGTTCTCCGATATTCGTAGGTCAGTGACCCTTCGGGTCCTGACAACTTTAACTTCCGTGTCGGTTCTCTTTTCGTTTGGCGCGCTACAGGGACGTCCCGCGCGAAGAAAAAGATGGCCCCCTGCTTTCCCGCCACGGCGGACAGGCGCTGGGGTGACATTTCCAATGAGTCGTTGCGAGTCCGCCGATGGCGGATTAGGAGTGGCGTGGCAATCTCAGTTCTCTGTTCATTCCGGCTCCTACCGACAACACCACCCATCTCACGGTTACACCATTCCCTGCTGTCTCACTGACAGGCCGCCGGCGGAGCAAGCGAGATAAAGAGATGATCGATGAGCGCTGTCAAATCAGATATGTCGACTACACCGCCAAGATCGCCATCAATGTTTGCCTCGGCAGAACAGCACAGCGGAGCCAGTGATATAAAGAGATTATCAATCAATGCCGTCAAGTCAGATATATCCGATATGTCAGCCAGATCACAATCGACATTGCCCGTTAATCCAACACAGCAGGCCCTATTAATCAAAATCGAGACACTGTTGGAAGAGAAATTCGCGACGGCCAGATCAGGCTTCCCGTCCCCGTCAAAGTCGGCGGATGTAACTGAATAAGGATTAACTTCCACCCCGTAATTCACCGCTGACGCAAAGGTTCCGTTGCCGTTGTTTTTCAGGATCGAGACATTGTGGGAGCCTGTATTCGCGACCGCCAGATCAGGTT
>JAWXAN010000075.1 GCA_034439475.1 Candidatus Zixiibacteriota bacterium | reverse complement strand
CGTCTTGTCTCAAGTAGGTCAGTCCGCCGTGGCGGACCGCTGTGGCGGGGCGGACCGTGATCCTGACGTCTTGGATCCCCTACACTCGGGTACCCCACTGCTTGCGGTGGGTTCCTCTTCTTCTGTCATTCCAGCGCAAGCTGGAATCCATCTTCTCCCAGATACCCAGTCCGCCGCGCCTGCCCGCTGTGGCGGGGCGGATCGTGATCCTGACGTCTTAAATCCCCCGGCGCGTCATTGCGAGGAGCGGAGCGACGCGGCAATCTCATATTCCTCCGACCGTGCTGTCGAGCGTATCTGCCCGACAGGAAACGAATCCGTTAAATCCGAGCTCCTCCTCATCTCCTCCTCTTTCCAAGCCGCCAATCCATATACTGAAATCATCGCCGATGGAGCCATGGACTACAAATGCAACTATTTTTTAGGCAACGATTCCACCAAATGGCGTACCGATGTTCCAAACTTCACCAGCATCACCTACAAAGAAATTTATCCCGGTATTGACCTGAAGTATTACGGCAATGGCCGTCAGATGGAATATGACTTTATCGTCTCACCCTTTGCAGATATAAACCAGATTCGTATCCAATACAGCGGCATAGAAGACATCTGCATCAACCAGGGCGGACAGTTACAGGTAGAGACCAAGTGGAACACTGTCACAGAGAATACCCCCTATGTCTATCAGCTTATCAATGGAATCAAAACTCCGCTGACCGGTGAATATTATCTTGTAGATAACAACTCATTCGGCTTCAAACTCTCCGAAGAATACAACCCCGCCCTTGCCGTCGTCATCGATCCGGTACTTAGTTACAGCACGTACTTAGGAGTAAGTCTGAGCGATCGGCCAAGGGGCATGGTAATCGACGCAACGGGGGCTATGTACTTAACGGGAAATACGAGTTCCTCCAATTTTCCGACTGTCAATGCCTATCAAGCCATATACGCTGGCAATTCAGATGTATTTGTGACCAAACTGTCAAGTAACGGCTCAAGTTTGGTTTTTAGCACTTTCCTTGGTGGAACCGGTGCTGATATCAGTCAGGAGATTGCCGTTGATCTAGTCGGGTCAGTTTACATTACCGGTAGCACCGGCTCTACAACTTATCCTACTGCAAATGCGTTTCAGCCTATCAAATCTGGAAGTGACGATGTCTTCGCAACGAAATTGTCGAGTTCCGGATCAACTTTAGTTTACAGCACATATTTGGGAGGATCGAGCAGTGACGTCGGTAAATCGATCGCGGTTGACACCTCTGGCGCAGCGTATATAACCGGATACACTGCTTCAACAAACTACCCGATTTTCAATGCCTTCCAAGCCGTTTATGCATCTGGTGGCTTCGACGCTTTTGTTACCAAACTGTCAAGCTCCGGCTCGGGTCTGGTCTTTAGCACATTCCTTGGCGGAAACAACGATGATCGCGGGAATGCGATAACAGTCAGCTCGCAAGGCGCGGCACATGTGACGGGAAATACTTTTTCCAATAATTTTCCAACTGCCAGTGCATACCAAGCATTCAACTCGGCTAGTTCGGACGCTTTTATCGCAAAGTTCTCAATCAATGGGACGAGTCTGCAGTTTAGCACATATCTAGGAGGTTCAAGTACAGACGTCGCCTCTTCGGTATTCCTTGATCCATCCGGGGCGGTCTATCTCACTGGCAGCACCGAGTCTCCCGATTTCCCCACACAGAATCCTTATCAGGCGGCTTTGTCGGGCATAACAGATGCATTTGTTTCTAAGTTATCCGCTTCAGGCCAGACTCTGCTTTACAGCACATATTTGGGAGGAACCGGGAGTGACAACGGTACCTCAATTGTGACAGGCGCTCATGAATCGGCCTATATCACTGGCATTACAAATTCATTGAATTTCCCAACTGTAAATGCCACACAGGCAGTCTATGGCGGGGCGGCTGATGCTTTTATTTCGAAACTCTCAGCATTCGGCGCATCCCTGGTGTTCAGCACCTATTTGGGGGGCAGTGGCTCAGAAGAAGGCCCTTCGATAGCAATCGATTCGATAGGCGCTTTATATGTCGCCGGACAGACCAATTCTACAAATTTTCCGACAATCAGTCCTTTTCAAGCCTCAAATGGTGGCAACTACGATGCTTTCATGACCAAATATAGCGCGCCGGACATCGACGGTGATGGAATACCCGATGAAATCGACAACTGTCCAAATGTCGCCAACCCGGGACAAGAAGATGCTGACTTTGATGGAATCGGTAATGTCTGCGATGCTGATTTTGGTATTGTAAATACGACAGACTCGGCAGATATTTTCTTTGTCGAGCAGGCCGATCTGGACGAAGATAATAACAGCGATATTATTTTCTCAGGGAACACCAACGACGGCATTTTTGTGGCATGGGGAAAACCTGACGGTACTTTAGAATCACCGGTGTCCATCGGTAGCGGGATCAAAGCCGCCATCACTGTAGATTTCCTCGACAATGATACCCTTTTGGACGTAGCCACACGAACATCCACCACAACCACTGTCTTACTAAATCAAGGGGCGCGTAATTTTGCCCCTGCCCTTGCTCCATCCCCGTCATTCCGATCGGAATCGAGTACGCTTTACAGTTCGGTGACATCGGGATATTTTAATAACGATATCTTTCCCGACCTGATTGTGAGCGAGAATATGCTTTTGCTTGGCAATGGAACCGGCCAGTTTGGCGCGCCCGTTTCTTTGCCGTTTCTCATCGATGGCGTCGATGCCGGAGATTTTAACAATGACTTTATTGATGACATAGTAGTCACTCGCGGTGATTCCGCCAGGATATATCTCAACAACGGCTCGGGCGTCTTTACGGCCTCATCCGCGGTCAAGATTACCCAAGGCGCAACCAACATCACCCAGGTAAAAACGCAAGTTGATCTCAACCATGACGGCAAACTTGATTATGTAACGATCGCCGGACACTCGCTTGGTCTCAATGACACAAGTGTAGTCACTGCGGTTATGGGGAACGGTAGTGGAGGCGTCCAAAGCTCGACAATACTCAAAATAGTGGGAACTGCTCTCAATGTCGCAGTGTCGGATATCAACAACGACCGAGTTTTAGATATTTCGGTTGTTATCTCAAATACGAGAACCTTAAAAGTTCACTATGGCAATGGCTTTGGCGGGTTCAATCAATCTTTTTCGGAAACTTTGCCAGCCGGCGCTCAGCCAATTTACGCCCTCGCTTCGCTTGATTTAGATAGAGACGGCCGTTCTGATTTTGTCATAGGCGGCGAATCTGGAAACAGTATCATTCTTGCTGTAAATCAGCTTGAGGACGCAGTAATCCTGCCCGATGAAATGGTCACTACCGGCTATGACAACATCGGCGTTTCTGTGGAAAACCCGCAACGACTGACAATCAGCAAAGAACTTCGCACAGTCGCCGGTTCGGCATATTGGAAACTTGATGCCGATGCCGATGGAAGCCTTGATACACGCGCCTTCGATTACAACTTTCAGGCAGGCAACTACCAGATAACAGTCTATCGGACAGCTCCCATATCTGTTGTGCCGGTGACCGCAATCGGAATCGGCATCGATGGTTCGCAGGAAGCGCGCGTTGTCAATAATTACAGCGGACTGCCTGCAGGTGATAGTATGACTATCACTTACACTATCCCCAATAGCGTGACCTCGCCGGCCTCGGGAATGCCATCCACAACTCTCCAGCCGGTAATATCATGGGATGGCTTTTATGCCCGAGGCATGGCCATCACCTATGACTTCCAGATGTCGGCGTACCACGACTTTAGAAGCCTTATGCTCGACACCGCCAACCTGCCGAATGCAAACATTGGTTTGCCTGACACCCTCCCAGCCGATTCCCTTTATTATTGGAGAGTCAGACAGTACGGCCAAGCGGAATTCAGCCATGCCTGCGCGCTCTGGGTGGTGGATGGAGCATGCGGCAGACTGTATAGCGGTAATGTCGACTGTGATACTGCCGATGTGGCTGATATCTCAGATTTGACCGCACTTATAGACCATCTGTTCATAAGCCTTGCTCCGCTTTGTTGCATAAGTGAGGCCAATATCGACGGCGAGGCTCCAGTCGATATTTCAGATTTGACCCGGTTGATTGACCATCTCTTTATAAGCCTGCAACCCAACGAGGTTTGTCAATAAACACAGTCTTTGAGATGTAAACGGAATGAGGACAAAGTGGACGGGATAATGCAACTTACTGCCCCCAAAAGGCTTGAGTCACTTGATGCAGTATTTTCCTTTTTGACCGACTGTCAAAATCACTATAAGATCGATGGTGATTCAGTGTACGCACTCTCTATTGCAGTCGAGGAGGTATTTACTAATTTGATAAAATACTCGCCCGGAAAGGGTGTGGATGTTACTATTAACTTTGAACTCAAGGAATCAACCATATCTGTACAGCTTATTGACTATGAAGCGGTCAACTTTGATTTAACTAAACTCGACACTCCGGATATGGAACAACTCGCCCTCAACGGAAGCGCCGGAGGAAGAGGAATCTATCTGGTAAAACAGTTGATGGACGCGGTATCATATCGCTATCATGAAGGAACAAGCGAAATTACGTTATTGCTAAAGGTACGAAAAGAATATGTTTGATATCAAATTAGTAGGTGATGATAAGGTTTTGTTGGAAGGGCGTTTCGATGCCTCCCGAACGGCATTGGCAAACACGATATTGGATAAACTTGCCGTGACGACAACTATTGACATGTCGCGGCTTGAATATATCTCAAGCGCGGGGCTTGGGGCGCTGATAGCCGCGCGCCAGCGGCTGGCGGGACAAGGCGGCAAACTGGTAATCTCCGGAGCAAATCATCATGTCATGCATGTAATGAAACTGGCACGTCTCGACTTAATTTTCGAATTCATGTAACTAAATACAATTAAATCGCTTGCCTTTGCATTCCGGACGGTGAATCTTCACACAGGCATGCCCCAACACTGTGTGTGCGAGTGTGATAGAGGGGTAAGACATCTTTGATGGTCAGCTGAGTTCAAGCAGACGCCACACATTTCGATTAGAAAAAAGGGAAACGGATGTTCTTCTTCACATTACCTTTTCTCTCGAGCCATCAATCGGGAATGGTTCATATTTTTAATAAAAAACAAAAAAACCCGCCAACCTTTTTGCTTCTCGACGGTAATTATGGCGGATAAGGAAGATCAACTGCTAAACGAGCAGGCTCTCGTTGATGACTGTTTAAGCGGACACACCGCGTCATTTGAGGGCTTGGTCGAAAAATACCAGGGGCCTTTATTCAACGCCGCGTTGCGGATGGTTCATGACTATGACGAAGCGCGCGATATAACACAGGCGGCCTTTGTACGGGCCTATGAAAGACTTGCGACGTATGACTCACAATACAAGTTCTTTAGCTGGATTTACAGGATTATGGTAAACGAATCACTCAACGTATTACAGCGAAACCGAAGAACGACTTCGCTTGAGACTGACATTGCCACCAATGACAGCAACCCCGAAGTTTCGTATTACCAAAAGGAACTTGGCGAACAGATCCAAACGGAACTTATGAATCTCGCTGTTGACTCACGAGTCATACTTGTTTTGAGGCACTTTGCCGATTTATCGCTCCACGAAATTGGCTATGTCCTCGAGATTCCCGAGAAAACTGTCAAATCTCGTCTGTTCACAGCCCGAGAACGCCTGCGGGGGCGCCTGGTACATCGCGGAATAGGGAGACACTCATGATGGAACCATCGACCCTAAAACTTATCCATGATGAAATTGACAATGTCAATTCACTCGCCGATTCCAAAAAACTGCGTATCCTGTTAGAAAAGGACGAATCAGCAAAGCAGTATTTTCTCGAGATAATGGCTCTATCCGAAGAACTGCAAGGACTTGGCTCTATCGAGCCGCCGGATTCCCTAAAGAAGGATATTATGTTTTCTGTGGAGAACGTATCCAACTCTCCGATTATTCCGGTCAAACCGAATAGTCAGGGCAGAGAGCTTACTGGCGCAGAACTGCTCAGACAAAAGATTTATCCGTTTGCGCTTGGACTTGCGGCCGGACTGGCTTGCATAATGCTCTTTAAAAATACAATCAGCAACGACCAGCTTTTGAATCAAGACTCGGCCGCTGGGTCGATTGTGCGATCAGAGGATACCACAGTTCTTGAACCACTGATTAGTGAGCCATACGCCTTGTCAGGAAATGTCCGTTATTTCTGTGGGCCAGAGGGAAACACGCTCTTCGCCGATATCCCTGAACAATCAGTATTTCAAGTCGTTTTTAAGCCGAAATCAATTCATCTCACTGCCGTTGCTTCGCCAACGAGAACGCCTTTTGATATAAGCACATCAGACACCAGTATTCTGATTTCGACCCTTGAAAGTGGACCGATATCGATCTCCTTCGATCCCCTGCCAGGTGTGACCGATATTCTTCACATCACAATTAGCAGTGCTAGTGACATGTGGCAAAAGGACATCCCGATAGGGATACTGAATAATAGAAACAGAAAAACGGACAATAAATGAAACTTCTTCCAACTCTTGGAAGGGTAACAAGTAATTAGACTAAAGAGACAGGAAACAGGAACGAAACTTAAAACCAACAAATCCATAAGGAGGATCTAATGTCACAAAGTTCCATGTCAAAGAAGGGGAGCAACAGCACCAAATTTCTATTGGGCGCAATCGGAATAGTTGTTGTTGCAGTGGTTGCAATTTCATTTACCGGCTGGCCGCCGTTCCAAGGTGACGCCAGCGGCACGATCGGGGCGGCTAAGAAATACCAAGCCGAGCAGATTACCAATGCCGATGTATCTTTGGACAGCCCTGAGATCCAGGCCATATTGCAGAATGACCAAGTTCAGGCCCTGCTGAAAGACGAGAATTTCAGAAAGGCGATAGCCTCTGAGCAGTTCCGTTCATCATTGGTGAGCATGGATTTCCGCAATGCCATGCTGAGCGAAGATTTCCGAAACGCGATTGCGCAAGAAACATTCCGGAACGCCATTGCAACGGAATCATTCAGGGCCTGCATT
>JAWXAN010000074.1 GCA_034439475.1 Candidatus Zixiibacteriota bacterium | reverse complement strand
GATCTAGCGGCTTTGATTGATTATCTGTTCATTTCGCTGACGCCGCTTTGTTGTCCAAGCGAGGGCAATACTGAGGGATCACTGGACGGTGTGGCTGATGTTTCTGATTTAATCCGGTTGATAGATTATCTTTTTATCACGCTTGCTGCGACGGCGGCGTGTCAGTGAGGTAAGACGTCAGTCCGCCGCACCAAATGACCGTCAGGTCATCCTCCTCAAGCGGACTTCGGAAGCCTCAGCACTCCTCCTCGTTACCTCGGAGTGAGCAAGACCTTACGGAACAGTGAACGTCCTCTACCTCACTTGACTGGCTCGTTGTTTTTCAATAAATTAAGATTGTGAGCAATCAACATTCCGCTGGCCTATCAACACAATACCGACCACTCGGAAATACCAAAATGAAAGTCGCGCCGCTCGTATTTGGCGGGAATGTCTTCGGCTGGACTATCGACGAGCCGACATCGTTCAAATTACTCGATGCTTTTGTCGATGCCGGTTTCAACCTTATAGACACAGCCGATGTCTATTCAAACTGGAAACCGGGCAATAAAGGGGGTGAGTCTGAGACTATCATAGGCAACTGGATGAAAGCACGGCGCAACCGCGACAAAGTTATTATCGCGACAAAAGTCGGCTATAAGATGGGATGGCGTAAGGAGGGACTGTCGAAAAGGCGAGTTCTTAAGGCAGTTGAAGCTTCGCTTACCCGGCTTCGGACTGACTACATCGATCTCTATCAGTCGCATGTGGACGATGCCGCTACCCCGCTCGAGAAGACGCTGGAAGGATACGCCAAGTTGATTGCCCAAGGGAAAGTACGTGTCATTGGCGCCTCTAATTACACCGCCGCACGCCTGACCGAGGCGCTCGACATATCAAAAAAGCTTGGTCTTCCCCGCTATGAAACGCTGCAGCCGGTCTATAACTTATATGACCGCGAGGTTTTTGATGGCCCACTTGAGAAAGTTTGTGTTGAAAATAATATCGGCGTGATAAACTATTTCTCGCTTGCCAGCGGATTTTTGTCGGGGAAGTATCGCGGAAGGGATGATTTGATCAAAAGCGCGCGAAGCTATCGTGTGGAAAAATATCTCAACGAGCGCGGCTTTCGCATTTTAGAGGCAGTAGACAAAGTCTCCAAGGAAACGCATACGGTTCATGCCTGTGTTGCGATTGCCTGGCTATTGGCGCACCCGAGTATAACCGCCCCGATCGCGAGCGCGACGAGTCTTGGGCAATTGAATGATTTGATCAAGGGGACAAGATTGGTTTTGAGTGTCGAGCAGGTGGAGGAGTTAAGGAAGGCTGGGGAGTGAGAAGAGTTCTTTGCCATCGGACTATATTTCGCATATATTCTTCTCCATGTGCGCAAATATGACAACAGATCATCACCTTACAAACCTAACCTCGTTCCGTGCGCGCTTTAGCTCGCTCAACAATTGCCACTATCTCATTTCAAACTCGCTCGGAGCAATGCCCGATGCTGTTCACAATTTTGCACAGCAATACACTTCGATCTGGGCTGAACGCGGTGTGCGCGCCTGGGAAGAAGTATGGTGGGAGTTGTCGCGGAAAGTCGGCGATAAAGTCGCTCTTTTGATGAATGCGCCGGTCGATACAGTTACGATGCAGGCCAATGTCACCAGCGCCGAAGCAATTCTTCTATCCTGCTTTGACTTCACTCAATCGAGAAATAAAGTTGTCATGATTGACCGGGAATTTCCATCCCTCCTCTATCTTTACCGAGAGTGGCTAAGCCGAGAGGGACGTCTCGAAATTATTTCCTGTCCCGATGAGACAAATCTTTCCACAGAAGGACTTCTTCAGGCCATCGACAAAGATACTTTGCTTGTTTCCATATCCCATGTTCTGTTTCGATCATCGTCAATTGTCGATGTCGAGCAGATAATTGCAAAAGCACATTCTGTCGGGGCGAAAGTCATTTTGGATGTTTTCCAATCCCTCGGAACGGTTCCGGTCGATATGCAGAAGTTACAGGTCGACTTTGCAGTCGGCGGCTGTCTGAAATGGCTTTGCGGCGGACCGGGAGCCTGCTTCCTCTATGTACGCAACGACCTACAAACGATGCTAACACCGCGCTTCACTGGTTGGCTTGCGCATGAGAATCCCTTCGCTTTCGACAATGGCACAATTCGCCGCACGTCTGGGTCATATAGATTTCTCAATGGCACGCCTGTTATTCCGGCGCTCTACACCTGCCAGCCGGGACTTGATATCATAGCCGAAGTCGGCATTGAGCGAATCCGCGATCGCTCGATTGAGATGACAACTTATCTACTCAATGCGGCAATCCAACGCGGCTGGCCCGCATACACCCCAATTGACTCCTCTCGCAGAGGCGGCACTGTCGCATACTCCTTTCCTCATGCCTGGGCCATTGCAACTGAGCTGAACCGGCGGAATTTCCTTGTGGATTACCGTCCCCAGGCAGGAATTCGATTGTCCCCGCATTTCTATACGACGAACGCAGAGCTTGAGGAAACAGTCATGGAAATTGAGACTATTTTATCAGACGAATCGTATCTCAAGCACGTTGATTCCCACGCCACAGTTACTTAAGACGCATGTCATCAATCATAGATATTTCGCAAACACTCGCCAAAGGAATCGCGGTTTGGCCCGGCGATACCAGCTTCACGAACTTTTGGGTCATGCAGATGAATCAGGGGCATTCATGCAATGTCGGGAGCGTCACGATGAGTCTTCACACAGGAACTCATGCTGACGCGCCTTTGCATTTTCTCAGTTCGGGAAAATCAGCATCGGAAGCCAGTCTTGGGGCTTATATTGGCGAGGCGTTGGTTGTCGATCTTACTTCTAACGGAGAAACAGTCACTGTAGTTACCGCCGACGATGTTGCCGCAATCGGTGAAGTTAAAGCTGAGCGGATTCTTTTCAAAACCAGCAGCGCCCAGTCCGAAAAATGGAATCCTGAGTTTGCTTATTTTGATGCCGGAGCCGCAAATGCATTGGTGACACGCGGTATTCGACTGGTTGGAATCGATACTCCGTCGGTTGATAAAAGTGATTCTACGACGCTGGATTCGCACAAGATATTTGCGCGAGCAGATATTGCGATACTTGAGAATTTAAGTCTGCGCCATGTCAACGGCGGCTCGTATGAATTGATTGCCCTGCCGCTAAAATTCGCGGGTATGGATGCTTCTCCGGTTCGGGCTATTTTACGAACGCCCTAAAGGCCTGTCTCCCTGTATTCTACGGGGGGGGGTGACATTAAGAATCAACCAGTACAAACCAAGTTGTTGCACGGCCTCGCTGAATTGTCCAAACTCGACCGGCTTGCGGATGTAGCTGTTTGCTCCCAGCCCGTAACTCGTAATAATGTCCTTCTCTTCTGCGGAAGAAGTTAACACGATAACCGGCAAAAGCCCCGTGCATAAATGCACGGAGCTTTTTCACTGTTAATTCAAAAGACTGCGATCTGCTTAGTATTTTACACCGCAACCATAAGGAGCCGAGGTTTTGGTTTCGACTGCTTTACCGGCGATAACGGCATCAAGAGCGGCTACAACATAGTTCTTTGCTGTAGCGATGTCGGCAGGATCGACCGATTTCTTATCATCAATACCGCCGGCATAGACGAGATTGCCTTCTGCACCAATGACAAACATGTGCGGCGTAGTCTTGGCGCCGTACATCTTACCTACTGTTCCATCGGCATCAACAAGATAAGCTGTCGGCGCGGCTTTGGCGTCGGACATACGCGTCTTGAGGGCGGCAGTTTCAAAATATCCCTCTTTGCTGGGGGCGGAGGAACAAACTGAAAGCCATACGACGCCCTTCTTTGTATAGGCGTCTTGGATCTTCTGCATGGTATTTGATCCATAGAACTTCTTTACAAAGGGACAGTCATAATTGGTCCATTCAAGAACTACGGTCTTTCCTTTGAAATCTGCAAGCGAGTGTTTCTTGCCGTTGACATCGGTAAGGGTAAATCCCGGAGCGGGCTTGTCAATTGCTGCCAGAACCGCCGTTTCGGTTGCGATGGCAACTGCCGGTGCGGCTTCTTTCTTATCATCTCCAGCGATGACAATTCCGGAGCTCAAAAGCGCCGCAAGTCCAAGTGTTGCGAATGTCGATTTTCTCTTCATCAATAATGTCTCCTACCCACGGTGTAAGTCTCGACGAAATCGGCGGGCATGCGATTCCGTGCTATTGCGAAAGGTTATTTAGCGCATCCATGACGATTCCGGGAGTCAAAATCTCCGGTAGAATAATGGGTGACTTGTTATTTTTATCATAAAGGATATAAAGCGGGACGCTGTTTCTGTTGAACTGGGCAAGCGCCTGTGTGATCTGCTCACTGCGATTCGTCCAGTCGGCTTTCAAGGGGACGACGCCTAACGAGGCAAACTTATCGACAATTTCTTGGGAATGAAGTGCGACACGTTCGTTCACCTGACAGCTGAGGCACCAAGCCGCGGTAAAATCTATGAAGACTGGTGTGTTTGATTGTCTCAGTTCTGCAAGCCGTTCAGGTGAATACACCTCCCAAGGAAGGCCAGTTGCGGCCTGGAGTGTAGTCGGCTCGCTGCTGCTTACAAATGAAAGTGTCAGACCCAAACCAATTGCGATAAGAACTACTGTTGTCACAGACGCTATCAATTTTGAACGAGCACTCGCCGCGAAATGTCCCCACCGGCCATAGACCCAAGCCGCTATCGCAAGTATGAGCAACCCCGCGAAAAGGAACAGCACGCCGATTAGGCCGACTTGGGCGCCCAAAATATAGGCCAGAAACAAGACTGTAGCCATGAGCAGAAAGCCCATGAATTGTTTGAGGCTTTCCATCCATTGACCAGGTTTGGGGAGAAATTTGAGCAGTCTCGGCGAGGCCGACAGAATTATATAGGGGGATGACATGCCCAATCCGACGAACGTAAATATCAACATTGAGAGCCATGGCGGCTGTGTGAGCGCATATCCTAAAGCAGGTCCCATGAACGGAGCGGTGCAGGGTGTTGCAACTATGGTAGCAGTCACACCGTTGAGAAACGAGCCGCTATAACCAGTGCGCGAGGCCGAGGCTCCACCGACCGCAGTCAATGAAGTTCCAATTTCGAATACACCCAACAGATTTAAGGCGAATAGAAACATGAAGGCTGAAATAATTACAACAAAAGTCGGCGACTGCAGTTGGAAGCCCCAGCCAAGTTGTTCGCCCCCGGCCCGGAGAAGCAATAAAGCTCCAGCCAAAATCCAGAATGAAATAAGGACGCCGGCTGTAAAGGTTAAGCCATGGTTGAGCACTTTGCTCTTATCCTCTCCGGCCTGTTTCACAAAACCAAATATCTTAAGGGAAAGAACCGGAAGGACGCACGGCATTAAATTGAGAATCAATCCTCCAATAAATGAAAAAAGGAGGGCTTGGAGCGGTCCGGATATTTTCGAAGCCGCGCCTGTGATCTGCTCTGGTTCAGAGAGGGAGACATCAACAACGAGCGCCTTCTCCGATCCTTCCCCACGCCAGCCATGCTCATTGACCAATATTCCAGTTAACCGTTCGGGCAATTCAAGATTCATCGGCGATCGTTTCAATTTCAGAGAGTAGCCTTCACCCATTGGAGTAAGTACCTGCGCCGCAGAGTAGTCTAAGAGTTCCTGCTCTTCGGGGAAAAAGATAATATCCGCCACTTTTGTCTCTGAACCAGTGGGTGCAGTGATAGAGAGGACAAACGCGCTGTCTTTGAAATGTGCGCCGAGTTTCCAATCGGGCAAAACAATCGGCAAGTCAAATCTTGTGTCATTGAAGGCGGCGATCCAGCGATCATCAAATTTTGGCACTTCGGATTGAACTGGTAAGGTCAATGTCAAAGAGGTTTTTCCGGGGATACAGGATTCTTTACAAACAAGCCAAGTCACATCAGCTTGAAGCGTCACTTGAGCATTTAGTCCTAACATCTTAGGAACAGTTATTTTAACGGGAAGAATAAGCTCTTTTTCGTAACTAAAGCTGACCAAAGGGGGCATATCGAAGCGCTCGGGATACGGGAACTGCAATTCACCAGCTTCAAAGCCCGTTGGAAGCACCCACTTTACCTTGGGCGGCAGTCCGGCATCACCTGGATTCTTCCAATACAAGTGCCACTCAGGATCTATAGTGAACCGTAGCGCGAGCCATGTTGTCTGACCCGGCTGCAAAGATGTAAGTTCGGAGATTAGCTCAGCCTCAACATGCCCGACACGCGTCGGTTCGGAGGATACTGTTTGAGTGGAAAATAATCCTAATGCAATAGCGATTAAGACGAGATAAGCCAATCTTTTCATTCGGACAACTATACTATCGCTTCCCGGCGTACATCAGCATAAATATTTGCTGATACCAATATCCTGACAGAAGTTAAATTCTATTAGTTCTTGCTTTCGAGATGGTTAAACCGAGAAACCTGCCGTAAGTTCCCCACAAAACCGGGCAGATTTCGGTTAGAATTTTACACTCTGAAACTGTAACAAATAAATGAGTTAGGGACTTGCTCGCCGTTCCCACACTAATTAGTATAACAGGTACTTTTATTTATCAATTGAAGACATGGAGGTAAAAATGACACAAGAACGAAGAGATTTCCTTAAAATTGCAGGTGGTGCAATTGCCGCCGGAGCCGCACTGGCCTCTCCCCTGCTTTCGGCACAGACAGCCGCCAATAATGGTACCAGTTCCGAAAGCGAATCGACGTCAACACAAGGCGAGGTGACGGTTCATCAACTGCCCACGCTTCCATACGACTTTAATGCGCTTGAACCGCATATCGACGCCACTACAATGGAGATCCATCATGGCAAACATCATCAGTCGTACGTGACAAATTTGAACCAGGCCGAAGTCGAGCTGGCCAAGGCTCGTTCGACCGGCGATTTCAATCTCATCCAGCATTGGTCAAGACAGTTGTCTTTCAACTATGGCGGCCATTACCTGCACTCGATGTTCTGGAAAGTGATGGCGCCGACTGGAAACGGAGGCGGGGGCGAGCCAAGCGATGTTCTTTCTATAAAACTTTCTGTCGATTTCGGATCGGTGGATTTGTTTCGTAAACAGTTCACTGCGGCGGCTTCGCGAGTCGAGGGAAGCGGCTGGGCGCTTCTTCATTATCGGCCATCAGACCAGCGGCTCATTATTTGTCAGGCCGAAAAGCAACATGATCTCGCCCTCTGGGGAGCGACGCCGATTCTGGGAATTGATGTCTGGGAACACGCCTACTATATAAAGTACCAAAACAAAAGGCCGGATTATATTCAAGCGTGGTGGAATGTTGTCAACTGGTCAGCAGTATCGGAGAATCTTCAAAAAGCGATGGGCGCATAGAAGCAACCGCTGAGAAGGGAAATTTCATCGGCCATGACCGGGTTGGGACTGAGGTTGATGCGCGGATCCAGAAACTTTTCAATCAAAAATCCAAGCCCGTCGGATTTGATGAGGTCGGGGATCTGGTTGCGGAATTTGAAGTTGTCGATAATCTCCTGTACGTTGGGTGAAAAGCCGTCGAGGTAGGCTTCAAAATCGGCTCTGAGCTGCTGCCTGCTGGCGCGAGATTTCAGGTCACGTAGGGTAAATTGCGAGGCGTTGTAAAACGCCTGTCCTGATGCTTTGCGCAAGGCGGCATCCTGGTTGGCTATTTTTGAGCGGTCCAGATTGGCCTTCATGTTGAGCACAGCCTTTTTGGGTCGGCTCGAGAACGGCATCCAAACGACGGATGACCATCATAGGCAGGATGACGTCGCGGTATTTGCCGCGCACGTATAAATCTCGAAGCACATCATCGGCAATGCCCCAGATGAAGTTTGCTATCCAGTTAAGTTCGCCATTAGCCATGTGGTGTGTGAGTTGCTTTCGTTGTTTAGTGTTTTTTCAATGGCGTTATAATAGTATGCGGCGCCCGATTATACAAGGAGTTAGAAAAAGTGGGAATTGGGGTTGGGATGGCAAGGCGAGGAGGCGGAATTGAATAGATTGACTTTGTCGCCACGGTAACTAAAAAAAAGCAGGCCTGTTTGTTTACAACAGGCCTGCTTGCGGGGAGTTGGGCTTGAGTTTACTTCAATAATACCATCTTCTTACTTGCGACAAAATCTCCAGCTTTTATTCGGTAAAAGTATATTCCACCGGATACGAGCGAACCCGAACTATTGCGGCCATCCCATTTTCCGCAAGCATACTCACATGTCGGACAAATAAATGCGGCTTTTGCGATAAGCCCCTCCTGGGACGAGGTGCTGTGATGACCGAATATGGGATTTCCTCATTGGCCTCCGCCAATAGCGGCGCACTGCTCACGCTCATTGAAAATTGATTATAATTCTACGATAATACTGTCTTTTTCATCTATCCGGCATTGACAAAGCCACATGAATTTTGTATATTCATCTCACTGGTAGCCCGACCTAAAAATGATACTCCCCCAAAGCGGGTAACTGAATGAGGTCTGGCAGGTTGACTCAGCAGATTCCTACTATTGCACTTTTGTTTTGTGAGTGCGCTCGTATGATTTAGAAAAAGCTTGAAAGCAGGTACCACTTTCATGAATGCCGCCAATTCCGCCCTCACACTTATCTGTCTTGTGTTTATTCATTCCTCCCAAGCCTCACCAATCAAAACAACTTTTTCCGCGACAACGGCCCACTCGTTCAGACCTTTTACTGTCGCGAATGAATCGATCGGACAAGTAGAGCTTGCAGCCTCCGCCAATTTATATCATGATGCGGTGACAGGAAACTCGTCCCGTCTTTTGGAACTTCCAACAGGTAGCAATTCCGTGCTGACTCTTGAATTGGAACGTACCATTATAACAACCCCCGATGCCAGATTCTTCAGCAATCTGAACAGAATTCAATCCCCACTCTCGGCTCCTGAGGTTCAATTGTTTACCGGTCAGATTCAATCCGAGCCCAATTCCCTGGTCTATTTTTCAGTTTCATCGGATGGGATCGTAAACGGATTCGTTGACCGATCTGGCGGACTTGACTACTCCATGTCGAGTGACATGAATCAATTCGAAAAATCGTCCTTCCCACCTGTTATTGTCAAAGAAATGTTGTCCGGTTTTGAACTTCCCGAAGGGGTTTCGGTGTGTGGACTGTCAGAGGATCTTTCGGTTTTGCCTCGCAGAGACTTTTCTTCAGCTTCATCTGTTACAGCGGCGGGTGTGCGATTAGCCAGAGTCGCTATAGATGCTGACTCGGCTTTTGTGGCGATTTTCCCCGATCAGACGGCCGCCGCAGCCTATATAGTTCAATTGCTTGGGGCTGTGAGCGCAATATATACTCGGGATATAAACCTCAGACTCGCGCTCGATTTTGTCAGGCTTTGGCCGAACGGAGGAGAACCCTTTTCGGCCGCTGATATCGGCGGCTTTCGAGATTATTGGGTTGCAAATGAAGATACGTCAGGCCTCCATCTTACTCATCTCTTCAGTGGGCGAAGGGGTCTCCCTTACGGCGGGATAGCCTTTCTATCGGGCACCTGCGGAAGTTTTGCCTATGGGATCGATGGATTTCTCAATGGAAGTTTCGCAAGCCCGGTCGTTTCCCCGGACAATGGTAACTGGGATATAATTGTCACCGCCCATGAGATGGGACATAACCTCGGTACCGGGCATACCCACGATGCTCAGTATGACCCACACATTGACGATTGCGGAAACGGAATCGCTTCACGCGGAACAATTATGAGTTATTGTCATACGTATCCCGGATATATCATGAATACGGACATGCACATGCACCGGCGGGTCGAAGCTATAGTCGATTCCCAAATTATGACGGCCGGATGCCATCCGTTTGACTGCAACGAAAATAATATCGATGACGCGCAGGACATTGAGCTTGCCACCAGTTCAGATGGCAATTTCAATGGTATTCCCGACGAATGCGAGGACTGTAACAATAACGGCATGCTTGATCCCTTGGATATCGTGAATGGCTTCAGCGATATAAATCTTAACGGCGTCCTCGATGTTTGCGAGCAGAACTGCAATGCCAACAGTCTTCCGGACGAAATGGAAATCCGCCTCGGTACTGTCACCGATGACGACGGCAACAATCTTCCTGATAATTGTGACCCTGACTGCGACGGCGACCTTGTTCCGGATTTTGCAGAAATTGTCACCGACCTTTCTATCGATATTGACCGAAATACGATTCCTGACGATTGCCAGGATTGTAACCAGAACAGCCAGACTGACTTTCTCGACATGCAGCGCCAATTCAATCTTTTTGTATCAGATAGAGACGCAGGATACCTTCGGGAGTATCACCGGGCTTCCGGAGTCGGCATTCAAACTCTTGCCGATATTTCACTCGCAGCACCGCTTGGAGTAGCAATAGGCTTGGACCGTTCGATTTTCGTGGCCGACGTTGCCGCTCAATCAGTAATGAAGATTAATCCGTATACGAGCAGCGCATCGGTCTTTACTTCGGGCGCTACTTTGCTCGGCCCCTCTGCCCTTGTATTTGCTGGCAACGGCGATCTTCTGGTTTCCGATACCGGTTCGAATAGTATTAAACGATTCAACGGTGTGACTGGCGCGTATCTGAGTGACTTTGTTTCATCCGGCTCAGGCGGCCTGAGCAATCCTTTCGCCCTTATCTTTGGTCCAAACGGAAACCTCTTCGTTGCGAGTTCCAGCAACGCCGTGCTTCAATATGACGGTGGCACCGGCACTTTCATCGGCAGCTTTGTAACATCTGGTTCTGGCGGCTTGAATGGCCCTCGCGGCCTTGCATTCAGACCAAGTGACAATCATCTTTTAGTGGGCAGCTATTGGGGGAATGAAATTCTCGAATACAGCTCATCTGGAACATTTGTCCAGAAGTTCAATGATACAGTAGAATTAACAAATCCTTGGAGTATTGCCGTTGGACCTAACGGCAATCTTTTTGTTGTTCGATCCGGCGGCGGGGTTCCACGAGTTCTCGAATACGTAATGTCCAATGGCAGATATTACCGCGCTTTTGTTCGAGGCGATGTGAATCTTGTGTCTCCTTCGGGTTTGGCATTCATGCCCGGTTCCGCCTATGACTGCAATCAAAATATGAGACTTGATTTCTGCGATATCGCTGTAAACTATTCGATGGATAGCGACAATAACGGTATCCCCGATGAGTGCGTCTTCACCTCCTGTTGTGTAAACTCAACAGGAAATGTCGATTGTGATTTGTCCGAAGCTACAGACATCAGCGATTTAACCTTGTTGATCGATCATCTATTTATTTCGCTTTCGCCGCTTTGTTGTTCGGCCGAGGCCAATATTGATGGAGACAATCAACAAGTAATTGATATTGCCGATTTGACAAGCCTTATTGATCATTTATTCATTTCGCTGGTCCCGACAAGTTTGTGTCAGTAATGCCCTGAAATGCAAGGATTAATGGGATTAATGGGATAAATGAAACAGGAAAGCGTCAGAACTTAGTGAAAGTTGTTAGAAAGTGTGAGAATTAGTTGTAGCCTCATCATTGGGTAATTGAAAAAGATTAAGATTCGACCGATAATATATGGATATGAAATGGTGGTTTGGTAAGCACACAATGCCGAACGGAGCCGGAGCTGCCGGAGCACCTTTGGGAGAGGACGATGCCGAAGTTAACACGTTTATTAGTGCCTGTAGGACTTTTGTTTTTGTTGTATTGTTTTGCCTTTGGGGAGGCGAAAAAGAACCTCCACAAACAATCCTCCGATATCTCCTCAATTAAACAAGTCCATTCTCTGCCACTTTCCTTTACCCAGAACAAAGGTCAATGGGATTCGCGGGTCAAATTCCGAGCCGATGCCGGCGGAGCTACGATTTGGGCCACACCAGACTCAGTCTACTATCAGTTCATTCGCAAGGTCTCAACAAGCGGCAATGCACCTACCGCAATTTCGGAGTCAGAGGATATTCAACGTCTCGGTTACGATGATTTTGAAGCCGACATGGCCGCAACCGAAACACAAATCATTTCAGCCGGGTTTGTTGGCGCAAATCAGAATCCTGAAATAATTGGTATTGGCCAGCAAAATCATATTAGCAATTATTTTATCGGTAACGATCCGTCACTATGGTTTACTGACGCCCTAAACTACAAGGCTGTTCTCTACTCTGCGCTTTATCCCGGAATAGATCTAAAATTTTATGGCGACGGTCAGGAGATGGAGTATGATTTTATCATTTCTCCCGGAAGCGACCCTTCTCAAATCTCAATACATTATGAGGGCGTCTCTTCAATGAGTGTGAATGCCGCTGGAGAACTGATTCTCGAAACCTTGTTCGGCACGATAACTGAACGAAGACCGTTTGTGTATCAGTCTATAAATAATCAGCGGGTGCAGATTCCGGCGCGATATGAATTAAAGGATCACAATACATTTGGCTTCACCTTCGATGATTCGTACGATAACACTAAGCAGCTTGTCATCGACCCGGTCATTTCGTACAGTACTTTTCTGGGCGGAAGTCTCGATGAAGGCGGCCTGGCAATTACAGTCAGCACAAACGGCGAGGCATTCGTCACTGGCTACACAAACTCTACAAATTTCCCAACTGCGTCGTCGTTTGATCCGAGTTTTAATGCCGGCAGCAATGATTGCTTTGTCTCGAAAATTGTTGCTGGAGGCGGCTCTCTCTCCTACAGTACTTACCTTGGCGGCACACAGGTTGATCTGGGCGCTGGAATCGCTGTTGATACGTTTGGAAATGCCTATATAACCGGTTACACCCAATCCTCAGACTTCCCGACACAATCGGCCTATGATGCAACGGCCAATGGCAACTGGGATTGTTTTGTTACAAAGCTCTCACCGTCGGGCAATGCCCTCGCCTTCTCAACTTATATCGGCGGCTCCGACCGTGATCGAGGCAATGCCATTGAACTCGACAGCGCGAACAACATATATGTATGCGGATTTATGAGGTCGGGCAATTTTCCCTTTGTTAGTGCTTTTGACTCCACATATAATTTCGGCTGGGACGCGTTCGTGCTCAAGATGTCTTCGTCTGGCGCGACATTAATTTACAACACTTGCCTCGGCGGCGGCGGGGATGACTATGCCTACGATCTTGTTGTAGACAGTTTAGGGAATGTCTTTCTTACTGGCCTGACAGGTTCTTCAACTCTGCCGATGCAGAGCGCTTTTCAGGCCACATTTGGCGGAGGCGCAAATGATGCCTTCGTAACCAAATTTTCACAAGCCGGGAACTCTCTTCTTTACAGTACGTTCCTCGGTGGTTTGGATAGCGACTGGAGCGAAGATATCGCACTGGACAGGCTCGGACGCGTTTACATTGCCGGCGTTACGAGTTCAGGAAATTTGCCGACTGCGGCCGCATACGACAATTCATTTAATGGCGGTACGGGTGATATTTTTGTCACCCGTTTTAACGCCAACTTGGCAGCCCTTTCTTACAGCACCTATATTGGAAGCGGATCCTTTGATAGAGCCCTATCGATTGCCGTCGACGACAGCAATAAGGTAAATGTCATCGGCTATACGGCAGGCTTTGATTTCCCGATTGCGGCGGCCCTTGACAACACATTCAACGGCGGCCTTAATGATTGCGTCCTCTTCCGGCTTTCCCCATCAGGCGGAACACTTCAATTCAGCACCTTTGTTGGCGGAAGCGGCGACGACATCGGTTATGGGATTACTTTGAATTCTGTCAATCTCGACATGTATATAACGGGTTCAACCAACTCAACTTCGTTTCCCATCCTTAATCCGCTTCCTTCGGGTTATGGGGGCTCCACCGATGCTTTTGTCACCAAGATTGCAAACTTCCCCGATACCGACAGTGACGGGCTGGCTGATGCCACAGATAATTGTCCTACGATTGCCAATCCATTGCAGGCGGATTTTGACGGTGATAGTATCGGAGACGTCTGTGATATCTGCACGGATACCGACGGAGATGGCTTTGGTAATCCCGGATTTCCAACCAATACATGTCCGGTCGATAACTGCCCGACAACAAGTAACGGCTCTCAAGTTAATGCTGATGGTGACGCATCTGGCGATGCCTGTGACATTTGCCCGCTCGATGCGCTCAATGATGCCGACGGAGATGGCTTCTGCGCTAATCTCGACAATTGTCCGACCCGGTATAATCCTCTTCAAGAGGACAGTAACCTTGATGGTGTTGGTGACTCCTGTTCAAATACGGCAACTGGGACAAATGTCACAGTAAATCTTGGGAGCGGGGTCACAGTGACTTTTGATAATGTCACCAAAGCCGGGCTGACGGAACTTGCCATCGTTAATTCTGGACCGCAGGCTGATGCCACATTTGGCATTGTCACATTGACCAGTCCGCGCTACTATCACATTACTACGAGCGCGCTATATACCGGTCAGGCGACAATTTGCATAACCTATGCCAACGCAGATGTTCCTAACGATGAGCCGACCTTGACTATGAGACGCCATCTCGCCTCCAGTTGGTCAAATATAACAACAAGCCTGGATACGACACTGAATAAAGTTTGCGGCAGGACTGCAAGCTTTGGAGTCATCGCCCTCGGATTCAGTTGTTGTGTTGGCGCAACAGGAAATATTGATTGCGATGTCATGAATGCTGTCGATATCTCCGACCTCACAGTTCTCATTGATCATCTTTTCACTTCTTTGGATCCGCTCTGCTGTCCAAAGGAAGGAAATGTGGACGGAGCTCCCGGAGGATTAGTAGATATCTCGGATTTAACCACACTTATAAATCATCTCTTTATTGGTCTTGATCCACTCCCGGCGTGTCAATAACCATTTAGATTTCTATCTGAGCTGACAGAGCTGTCGATTAGTTGAAAAGCTTCAAACGCCCCTCCTAAAGGAGAGGCGTTTTCGTTTGAACTAATCCTCGGGATTAACTATCGCCTCTATAGAATCACTCTAAGTCGTTTCATGGGGAAAATATTATTCCGCTTGATGTATCCGTGTTGCACGACTATGATATTGGTGGATTAGATGACTTTGCTCTGATCTGAATATATCATTATTGGCTCATTCGAAAATCAATAATGTAGGTTGTGCAAAATATAACTATTGATGACGCCGTCATCGATTATGCGAAGGAGCTTATTATGACAGAAATGACGAGGACATTACGAACAAAACAAACCGACCACGACTATGCTCACCCGGACGTGTTGGTCTCGACTGAGTGGGTTGCCGCTCATTTGAACAATTCTGATATCAGGCTGATTGAAGTCGATGTTGACACCAGTTCATACAAAAAAGGGCATATCCGTGTAGCCGCAGGTCTTGATTGGACAACCCAATTGTGCGATACTATTCGGAGAGATATTCTGTCAAAGGACGCCTTCGAATCACTCGCACAGTCACTCGAAATAACCCCGGAAACTACCTTAATTTTTTATGGAGACAATAATAATTGGTTCGCAACCTATGCCCTCTGGCAATTTCGCTATTATGGCCACGAAGACTCGCGTTTGAAGGTAATGAACGGCGGCAGACAAAAATGGATCGCTGAAGGCAGAGAATTAGTCAGCAATATTCCGAGCTTCAGTAAGACCGCATACCGCGCAAAGTTTCCCGATGACAATGTCCGTGCTTCGAAAGACCATATTCTTCCTTTCCTCAAAAACGGCCAGATAAATCTTGTCGATGTCCGCTCCCCAGCGGAATTCACTGGTGAAATTATCGCCCCTCCGGGAATGTCGGAGACCGCCCAACGTGGAGGACATATTCCCGGCGCGGCAAGCATCCCTTGGGCCAAGGCCGTAGACGAAGACGGCACCTTTAAGTCTTTTGGTGACTTAAAAGCCCTGTATCAAGGACAAGGCGTCGATCCTGCCAAAGAGACAATTGCTTACTGTCGAATTGGCGAACGGTCATCCCACACCTGGTTTGTACTAAAATATCTGCTTGGATACGAAAAAGTCCGCAACTACGATGGCTCGTGGACCGAATGGGGCAATCTTGTCGGGGCACCTATAGAAAAGGGCTGAGCGAAAATTCAAATTCGGTGATCCTTGAAGCGGAGAGAAATATTACGCTCTCCGCTTTTGACTAATCCGGGATATGATAAGACAGTCGAGGGAATATAATGGCCAAGTTTATTTCGGTACATATGACATCCTGTATGACGAAGCAGGAACTTGAGAAGTTAATCAATCGATTACTTGAGGATTCAAGCAACGATATCAAGCTCACTCGCTGTAACTGCGATACGGTCTCCGGGCGAATGGTCTGCGAATGGGAGGCTGGTGATGCCGAAAGTCTTAGGAAGTGGCTGTCGCACAAAAATATCCAGTTTCGAGGTGAGTCGGAATGGCTGATGAAAGTCCAGCTTGAAGTCCAAGGCAAAGTGCTAGTCAATCTGTAGGTCGCTTCTTTTTTTGTTACTTTGGAAACTCTTTGTGCGTTCTACATCTGCAGAGTTATACTCGGCATCGTCTATTTAAAAAGCAAACTACTCTCGGTGCCAAAACAAATATGTGAACATCGTTCGTTTTGGCTCATAATGATTTACAAGAGACATGTGAATCATTACTTTAATCTACGGAATCTTTAGCCTAGACTGTCTGAAACGACTTGAATTGTTTATCCGTTTACTTTTGACATGCCCAGTTCTTTTTCTTTATTCCCGTTGCCAGCTAGGCCACACTGCTGTATCTTTTTAATAATATTCAGAATGAAAATAAACACCATAAGGTTTCGCATTTATGAATCACAAACTGGACGATATTGTATTTGAAGGAATTGTTTCAATTCGCGATAGACTGCTGACCATGCCTGACCCGCTCCGTCTGGAATCAGGAGACCCTTCGTTTGACACTCCAGTCCATATAAAAGAAGCCCTCGCTAAGGCTCTTCGAGACAATGCGACTCATTATGCGCCATCAACAGGGATAAAGCCTCTTCGGGAAGCAATAATCAACAAACTTCGCAGTGATAATAAGATCAGCTATCTTTCTGGTCCCGACAATGTTGTAGTGACCAACGGCGGAATGCATGCCCTCTACTGTACTTTTCAAGCCCTTCTCAATCCTGGTGACGAAGTAATTTATCCCCAACCGAACTGGACTGCTACCGGATGGATTATCAAACTATGCGGTGGCGAGCTTGTTAAGGTTCCGTTGCGCGCTGAGAATGGATATGTCTGGGATCCTGCTGAGGTTGAATCGAGTATTTCACCCCGCACGAAAGCGATTCTTGTGAACTCACCGCATAATCCTACCGGAGGAATATTCAAGCGCAAGGATATTGTTGCGTTGCTTGATATCGCCGCCAAACATAATCTGTACGTAGTCTCAGACGAAGCCTATGAGCACATTATTTATGACGAACTTCATGTTAGCGCAGGTAGCATTGCTTCAGACTACCCCCAGACAGTTCGCGATAAAATTGTAACCTGTTTTACATTCTCAAAAAGTTACGCCATGACCGGTTGGCGCCTTGGTTATGCGGTCTGTTCAGACCAACGGCTCATCGATCAGATGAAAAAGATTATTTTGTATTCGATCAATGGCGTTTCGACACCGACCCAGCATGCAGGTATTGTTGCATTGAATGGCCCGCAGGAGTGTGTGGCAGAAATGCGTGACGAGTATAAAACACGCAGGGATATCCTCTTTCAGGGCGTCAATCAGACCGATTTTCTCAAATGCGAAACTCCCCCAGGCGGAGCTTTTTATCTGTATGCCAGAATTACCGACTCATGGCCGGGGACGCCTTGGGAACTGGTAAACTACTTGATTGAGAATTACTCACTCGGAAGCGTCCCGGGCGACATCTTCTACGATGAGCAGCCGTCGATTCGGTTCGCCTATGCCTGTAGCACGGAAATGATAGAGCGCGCAATACGTGTTCTTTCACATCCCCGTAGTCAACCTGCCGGCCGAGCTTAATTAGGTTCCAGCACGTAAGCATCCCGAGCGCACTAAAAATAAAATCAGCTTGTGTCTGCATTCGATGGATAATACTATACCCCTTTCAGGTCTGTCATGTATAAGACAAATATGCAGGGAGATTTACTTTGGTGGATATTGGAGATAGAGCGCCGAATTTTGAATTGAAGAACCAGCGCGGCGAAATAGTCACACTGGAAAGTTTCAAAGGAAGCAAGATTTTGCTCGCCTTTTATCCTTTTTCATTTTCCTCGGTGTGCACATCCGAGTTGTCCTGCTTCCGCGATGACCTCTCGCAATTTAAAAACAAGAATGTCACTGTGATCGGTGTCTCTGTTGACAGCCACCACACCCAGCGTGCGTATGCTGAGTCTTTGAAAATAGAATACCCGCTGTTGTCAGATTTTGGCAGAAAGGCATCAACTGCATATGGTGTGCTTCGCGCCGAGGGCTGTTCTGAACGAGCTTATTTTGTAATAGATGAAAGCGGAATAATCACTTTCCGATCAGTTATGGACAGGTCGGGCAAAACGCTCGACACTGTCGAACTGCTTAATGCAATTAATTAAGAAGGAGAAATCGTATATGCCACACACAACGACCAAGGAGGGATTGATGCCCCATACGCTGCCCAATTTGCCGTATGCCTATGATGCGCTTGAGCCGTATTTCGACAAAGAAACGATGACCATTCATCACACGAAACATCATCAGACGTACATCACTAATCTTAATAATGCCTTGGAGGCGCATACCAATCTGCAGGGCAAACCTGTCGAAGAACTCGTTGCAGATCTGAATGCAATCCCGGAATCGATACGGACCATCGTTCGCAATCACGGCGGCGGTCATGCGAATCATGCTTTCTTCTGGCAGATACTGAAAAAGGATGTTCACTTCGGTGGGAAAGTGGCCGATGAGATATCCTCAACCTTTGGAGGTATCGAACAATTCAAAGAGGCCTTCACCAAAGCAGCCACTTCTGTCTTTGGCTCGGGCTGGGCATGGCTTGTGCAGAACAACGGCAAGCTTGAAATTACCGGCACACCCAACCAGGACTCCCCGCTCTCAACCGGCAAGAAACCTCTTCTGGGAATTGATGTCTGGGAGCACGCCTACTATATAAAGTATCAGAACCGCCGCCCGGAGTACATTTCAGCGTTCTTCAATCTGATTAACTGGGATGCAGTCAACGAGCGCTTCAGACAGCGATAGCAACATCCCACAATTTAGAATTCAGTAAAAGTCAGCAGAAGCACGCAATCTTCTGCTGACTTTCCGAGATTGCGGCGAGAAAACAGCCCGGATATTAGAACTTGACAACCGGCCAAGCATAGGCTATGATTTACTGGATGCGGCCACACGGTGGTTCGGTCCGGTTTGTTATTGATTACATCATAAGATCTTCAACGGGTCAAAGTACAGGAGGTAGGTTTTGAGACGGATACTCACTCTCTCATCGTGTCTTGTTCTTGCATTCACACTCTCGAGTTGGGCTCAGGATATTGCGGCTCCCGACACAATAAAGATCGAATCTGCTTCCCTCCAGATCGGCCGCTCTCTTCCCATTAGTCTTTCCATAAGTAACGATCAGCCAATCAAGTGCTTCAACATTGGACTCATCACATCAAGTGTCGATTCCGGCATGGCTCGCTTCGATTCTATTGTCTATATCGGCCGCATGGCAGACGCCGAGATAATGAATTTGAGGATAGGCGGCGCGATAAATGCGGACGGATTGCTTTCCGACACCTCGGTTCTCTCAGCTTTTCTCGCAGGTCCGGAGATGAAGGCTTTGCCTCGTGGTAACGGCGCTATTGTGAATATTTATTTTACTGGACTCAAGCCCGGTGAAATGACAATTCAGAATGGATTTTTACCCCCCGGCGGCAATTTCATGATGATGCCATATATCGGTGATTTCTCAGAAAAGATGTTCACACCGGTCTTTGTCGGTATAGCAATTCAGGTTGCGCCGCGGGCTCCGTTTGTATGCGGTAACATCGATGATTCCCCCGAGGGCTTTGTTGATATTTCTGATTTGACGGTGTTTATTGATTACCTTTTTATATCTCTTCAAACGCCGGCAAATTTGGGCGCGGCAAATATGGACGGCTCACCCAACGGCACAATTGATATTTCTGATTTAACATATATGATCGCATATCTCTTCATCGGTGGCCCTGCGCCGGTCTGTTTGTAGGATTGGATAGATTTTCGCTACACTGAACCCACCTCTATGGGTGGGTTTTTCTTTGGTCTGAACCGTTCATTCAAGAAGGGAAAGAGCCCACCCGTTGGGTGGGTTACAGGAACTAACAGAAAGATGACAAAACCACAAAAGTGTCATGGATGTCCCTGGATAGATTTGTCAACTATGTGACCGTTCAGATATTGGCTTCTCCCTTACGTCCTCGTCAGCTTTAGCGTCTGTTCGTAGACATATTTCGGCTCCCAGTCTCCTTTACCTGAAGGGAGCAAATCGAAGAGATGCCAGAGCGCGCAATAATCATCTCCAGGGCCAAAATCCGCCGCATTGACACGATACATTTTACCACTGTCATCCTTGCAAAAAGTCGATACGCCCGGCCAAGGTTCATTCTTTTCACTGGCAAAGCCCATGTCTTTTGCAAAGGTTGAGTCTTGGGCGGACAAAATACTAAACAGCCAGCCGCGACTTTCTGAGAAGGACTTGATATCATCCGGGGCATTGGGAGAAATTACAGCAAACGGTACACGGTTTTCGAGATGAGGCACAAGACCATTAAAACCGTCGGCCCAGACCGTACAGTAACTGCATCCTTTGCCCATGTTATGAATTATCATAAGTTCGCTTTTGTCTTGAAACAGACTGGAGTGTGTGACCGGTTCTCCTGAGATAGTTTTGAAAGTGTAATCAGCGACCGGGAGCTCCGGTACAGCTTGACGAAGCTCCAAGATCCGGGCTTTGGCCCTTTCCAAATCACTATATGCTTTCATGAGTTCCCCGTTTCGAATCGAATTATCCTGTTTCATAATGCCTCCTCGTGAATATTAGCACAGATCAGTCTTTTTTTGACTGGTCAATCAACTCTTAATCAAATCTTTGCGCTTCAGTCGCAATTTATCAAAACTGGCCGATGAAATCACATAATACCAATGTGAAAATCTTTCGTTGAGACCATCCACCGACTTTCGGTTCGCAGAAACTTTATTCTGCCAGCTCTGCCAAATATCGTTTATAGTCCACTGTTGTTTCTCTTCCTCCGAAAGCAAACTGTCAGGCTTGTTCTTAAAAGTCATATCCGATGCTTTTGGCGGCTCTACGAGTGAGTTGTTATCAAAATCAACCGAGACGAACAAGTAGCGATTTTCAGCGCCACCACCGCTACCGGCCTGCTCCGCTTCGCTGGCCCCTGCTGTCAGCGCAAGACCTGTACCGTACGCGACTTCGCCAAATCTAAGCGTATATTTAAGTCCTTCTTCGGTCGAGAACTGAAGTTCTCCTTCATTAGATAGGAGTTGACCTTCACGGGTCAAATAGTACCCTTTACTCTGCAATGATAACCAGTCGGCCTGCGATATCGAGGTCATCGGGCTTTTACCACTCAGCGCTGCGGTCAAGGCTGCCGGTTTTGGTCTGACTCCTACAATCGCAAGCTCATCAAGCGTTTTAATGAGCGACTGGACAACGGTAGTATCGGGCGATCCGGATTTGCCGGATTTGCCGGACTTGTCGAATTTCCATACCCCTGACTGGTTTACCAATGTTATCACATCTCGTTGCTCCACTGAAAGTGTCCGCTCATTAATCGAATAATCCTTCAATACGACGCGACTTATCTTGTTTCCAGTGACTTTGAGCAAATCTGGCTCAATCCAATCCTCGAAGCGAGCGGAAATATCGACGTTTACTTTTGAGGCATAGACTCGTTTTTCATCCGGTATACGAACAAAACGCAAACCCGGGCGGTCGACAACCTCGTTTCCTATAATGAAATCGGCCAGCACACGACTATCTTGTCCCTTGATCGTCACTCGTCTACCCCTGCCCGAAAGACCTGCAGAGCTTTCGTCAAGCGGGTCAACAACCCCCATTGCTTCATACTCCGTCGGGGAATCTGTTCTGAAATCATCTTTGTTAATGTCTATGACACCGGCGGCAGTCTTTGCAAGGCGGTCTTTGCCATCAGCCGGATAATCATTGTGCGAAGGAATTGTCCAGCGACCGTTATTGAAGGTGACTTTGAATGGGCGGGACGACCCGGTTGCATCATCGTAATCCACAACTTCCATCGTTGTCGCCTCATTCGGATCGGTAAACTCCGGAAAGAATTTTGTCCCGAGATCCTTGAAGGCCTCGGGTGTGATCGTTTTTGGGGCGGCAATAAAAGCCAGCAATACCAATAGCCCGGCAACAGCGAGAAAAAACAGTGTCTTCTTCGTTTCGGTCATCTCTTAGCTCCTCAGCCTTCGTGATTGCAACTCTCCCTCAAACTCCCGCCGTCTTCGCCTGATAAAAATCATTACACCGAGTGCGAGCGCCGGAATCGGCGGAATCAAGACCGCCAACGTCTTGATGCGGCTTTGAATTGAAAGAACAGCAGTCTCCATAGTCTCTTTGCTACGAGCCACCGTCGCTTCTTTTTTCGCCTCGATATTTCCTTTGCTGACTTCAAAGCGGCGGTTTTCCACTTCTTGGAGGTTTTTCACCATTATCTGCTTGGCCTGATCGTCGAGATCGGTACGGCTCTGGACCTGGGCAACTTTCTCATTCAGCCTCTGCTGGGCTTCATTGAGAGCCTGCTGAGCAAAGACCTCCGCCTGCTTTTCTTCCTCAAGTCGACGCTCGACAAATTGCCGGGTCTGTGATTCCACAGTTTTGAGAGTCCGATGTCTGACGCGTTTCTTTCTCAGGTCGATAAACGACTCGTCTCCAACGAGTAAATCCATGCTGTTGAGAACGAATGCAATATTATCGAATTGGAAATTCTCCATTCCGCGTTCACGAAACTGGAAAAATTGGTCTGAAATCATATCCACGTCTGCGGCCATTATGACATGGATTGGAGAAGGTGATGACACAACGGTATCATCGGGATTTGCTAATGGCTTTCCTTTGACCTGAGCGGCAATTATGTAAGACTCCCCTGTCGGCACACGTTTTGGATTGCGGTTGAGACCCATACCGAAAAAGCTCCGTTGGACAATTTGGTCCCAGGGAAGCATGCCGGAGAGATGGCCGGTCTTTAGCAGGGGTTTGAACTGGAGCGGGCTATTGCCTGCTTTGTAGATGTATCCTGAATAGAGTGCGACCACCTCTTGCAAGCCCGATGTCGCCGAAACCGAGTCATTGAAAGCCTCGGCGTTGTCATTTCCACGTCCGATGAAGACTATCTCAGGCTGGAGTTGTCCGAGGTCAGGGTGGGGATTGTATCCGTCCCAGATAAGCTGAGTCGAGTTCCAATTGATACCTACTGCATTCATTAGTCCGCTCACACTTCCCTTTTGTTTTGGCGGCTGCTGTTGCTGCTGCATGAACGGGTTCTGGCCGGCGCCCGGAGGAGCCGATGGTGACATGGCTGGGTCGATCAACGGAAGCGGGTCATCAAAAATAAGGGTCGGATTCCCATTGGTTATATATGTCTGAAGATTGTCTATTTCGGGCTGTGTTAGTGTCGAGGGAAGAATCGCAAGCAATCCATCAAGCTTATCTGTTATTGGTTGCTCGGCGGAGACCTGAACGACCTCGTATTGCTTTTTAAGTTCGCTTACTATCTGCCACGGCGGACTTGAGTTCATTGTTTGGTAATCAAAACCGCCAAATACCTTCGCCTCAGTTGTGAGAATCCCTATCTTTTTTCTGTTGGCATCGGCCGCGACACGAAGACTTCTTGTAAGCTCATATTCCACCGGCAAGCCGCGGTCAAAGAATGGAATTACTTCTTCTCGCGCTCCGCTGGTAAATGCTACCCCAAGGAACACACTCTTACTGCTCACCTGCGCGGCTTCGGAGGTCATAACATCGCGAGGGAGAATGTTGAATTTCTCGCGGGCATCGCGAGCTTCGTCTGTGAACGGCTCAGTTTCACGAATAATGACCTGGACCCGATCACCGCCTATCGCGGCGATTTCTTTGAGCGTTCCAATCAGATTGGCGCGCGTCTCGACATATTCACGCGGAACTTCGGGGCTGATAAATGCCTGCACCAACACAGCGCGGTCATCGGGCAGGTCTTCTATTAACTGTTCTGTCTCCGATGAAAGTGAGTGTAACTGCTCTGCGGTGACGTCGGCCCTTAGATTGCCGCGATTCACTATTACGTTTAGTGAGATTACTGCCAAAACAACAGCTACTGCGCGAGCCAACTGATGAAGCCAGAATCGATAACCATCGGCTTTCGCTGGCCAATGCCTGCGGCCGATAAGCATCACATTTAAAAAGAGCATGACACCTATAATTGAACCAAAATAAAGAAGCCCCGATAACGACACAATTCCTCGGGAGAAATCCCCAAAAGCGCCAAAGACGCTTATCGGAGCTAATAATTCCTGAAGCCATCTGCTGACTGTCATCTGCGATGAATCAATGAAGACAAGCACCGAGCAGAAAAGCGCTCCGAGGATAAACGCTATTGTCGAATTGGCGGTTAGTAATGATGCCAACATGCCGATCGCGAGCATCGCGGCTCCAATAAGCCAATAACCTATATAGTTACCGAGCATCAGGCCAATGTCCGGGCTGCCCAGCCAGAGGAGGACAAAGACATGACTAAAAGAAAGCGCCAGAGCCGCAGTGTATATTCCCAGCACGGCAATATATTTTCCAAGCATTACTTCCAAATCTGTCGCTGGAAGTGTAAACAGAAGTTCATCAGTCCCCTGTTTGCGCTCCTCCGCCCAGATATTCATTGTCAAAGCAGGAGCAAAGAAAAGCAAGATATAGGGAAATATAAGATTGAGCTGATCAAGATTAGCGAGGTTATTCGCAAAGAATCTCCCCTGCCAAAAAGCGCCGGCGGCACTCAGAAAAATGAACAATGTTATAAATACGTATCCTGTTGGATTGCTGAAATACAGCCTCAGGTCCCTTTTGACAATTGCCGCGATAAGCCTGTTGTTCAAACTCATACCCGGCCTCCTTCGGATATCATTGATTGCTCGCCGCTGTCAGAAGGTCGGACTGAAGCCATAGCAGTCTTGCCGAAACCGGTCAGATGGTAGAAAGTATCTTCGATTCCACCGCTTTCACCAAGCTGTCTCGGAGTGCCATCAAATACAAGGCGTCCCTCGTTGATGACAAGCACGCGTTGGGCGATCGCAGAGACTTCCTGGAGAATATGAGTAGACAGAAGAATTGTCTTGGTTTTGCCAAGTTCAACAATATTTGCTCTAAACTCACGAATCTGATTTGGATCAAGACCCGCTGTCGGTTCATCCATTATGAGCACATCGGGATCATGGAGCAGTGCCTGAGCAAGGCCCACCCGCTGGCGATATCCTTTGGAAAGCTTCCCTATCGGTTTCTCAAGTACCTGTCCGAGGGAGCACTGCTCAACCACATAGTCGATTCTATGTTTGAGCATCTTCGAATCTATCCCTCGCGCTTCGCCGAAAAAGCTGAGGAGTTCAAGCGGGGTCATATCAATATAAAGCGGGCCGTTCTCGGGTAGATAGCCAAGGAATTTGACAGCTTCCAGCCTATGCGAACGTACATCGAGTCCTGCAATTTCAGCGGTACCTTCGCTTGCGGACAAGAATCCAGACAGGATTTTCATTGTTGTCGTTTTGCCCGCTCCGTTTGGGCCAAGAAAGGCTACAATTTGTCCTTTCGGGATGGAAAAAGTGAGATCCCTTACAGCGACAAAATCTCCGTAGAATTTGCTGACTCGTTTCGCTTGTATCATACTCTTTGGCGATGATGGTTTTTCGGTCATAGTATCCCTTGTTGACTATTTCTCATCTGATAATGATCCCTTCTATTTCGTTCTCATCTACGCATAGTGATGCAACATCACCATTTAGCGCGTCAAAATATAGACTCAGCTGGAATTTGTCAACCATACTATTTGGCCGTGTATCTGGTTGAGGGAGTGCAATTTAATGGAACTCTTGCAGCATAATGGTGTGACCTCTGACAACATCGCAATTACATAAAATGCGCAGCTTGAAGCTTCAAAATATCGCTGGCGTTGCTGAGAGGAAATAAAGATTGGAATTCGAAGAAAGAAGCTATACCCCGGTCGGCGCTTTGTCTTCCTGGATATCCTGATACTCTTCACCGTCCTCTCCCTGATATTTAGAAGGGCACTTAACGAGAATCTGATCGGCGACGAAATAACCTTCGCTATTGGGCTGACCTTTAAGAACAACGGAGGTGGCTTGATCGAAGTTACCCGGGACAGTGCCATAGTAGACCACGGGCATGCGAAAGGCCGATATAGTATCCTGGTCTTCAGGATTAAATACGGCAAATTCGAGCCGGGTCTTGTCTGCATTATAATTGACCCGGCTAAAATCGATCTTACCCATCACCTGTACTTTGCGGTTGCTGGCAACTGCATTCTGAATAGAGACATATTGCACGGTAGTCTTGAAAAAGGCCGATGCCCCCCAAGTAAGAAAAACCACTATTATTACACTGCCAATTACATATTTCGCGTTCATTTCATTCCCTAAGCCTTTCTGGTGATTTTCTCACACAAGCTGCTAAAATAAAAAGTCCTGTTGCCCGCTTGGATAATATAACTCCATTCTGCCGAAATAAGGCATCATATTTATCCAGTTTATACGGCGGTTTCCCGCGACCGCGCTATCCCTTTGATTGACGATGTTAAGCGAAGCAGCCAAAAGAAGAGTCCGGTGAATAATATCAGCGATGAGAAAAAAATTGTACGTACAGCGGGACTCATGGTGAACTTCAGGTCTTTGTCTATAATCGAATCGGATGGATGAAGCGAGGGCATGATTCTCGGCACGACAAATATAAGAAACGGAACTGTTACAAAAGCAAATATCGCATAGACCGCGGAAAGCGCGGCCCGGCGTTCTTCTATATCGATTGCGCCACGGAGAGCAAAATAGGCTCCGTAAATAAGCAAAAGAATGAAGATCGAGGTCTCACGCGGATCCCAATTCCAAAATGACCCCCAGGTCACTTTTGCAAATATCGAACCTGAAACCGTGGCAAGGATGCAAAAGAGAAGACCCAGCGAAGCAGCTGATACTGACATATCATCCTCGCGAAGATTTCTTGTTTTGAGATACCTGAGTCCATAAATGGTCGAGATGGCGAAGGCGATCACGCAGATCCATGCCTGCGGAATGTGATAGTAGAAGATTCTCGAGGACTCGCCAATTTGTGATTGCGGCGCAACAGTAATAAAGCTGAATACAATCACAGCCGACATACCAGCCAAAAGCAGTAACTTCCAAAACATCGAGATTCTGTAATAATCCTTTCTGTGCTTTTCCGCCAATTGTTTCTTTCAAATAATATAGCTACTTTGATTTCTGCAACAAAGTAAAAGCAGAATCGATATTAGTGCGGCTCTGTTCAAGTTCCTGAACTATCAGTTGAGTATCACATTTGATAGTGGAGAACGACGACAAACAAATTTTCTATTGACAACTGCACATACGGGCAGTTGTTTGTCTTTGACATGAAAAGTTTACAGGACTTTGCTCTATGACTAAAAGCCCGCTGACGGACAAACAACGCTCTGTTTTTGAATTTATTGAAATGCAGATGACCGATCATGGGAACGCGCCAACAATTCGTGAGATAGGCGCTAAGTTTGGCATTAGCTCAACCAATGGTGTTCGCGGGCACCTTTCTGCTCTCATCCGAAAAGGCTATCTCAAGAAACACGCAAGCATCTCCCGCGGAATCGAACTCACTCGTGAACTTGCGGGGAGGATGGGTCGTGTACCGCTTGTAGGAGCTGTGCCAGCCGGCTTTCCTATTGATTCGGCTGAGAATATCGAAGGTGAAATTGTGATCGATCTCTCTTTTCTGCCCAAAGGGGACTCGTATAGCCTTCGTGTAACTGGTGACTCGATGAAAAACGCGGGGATACTGGATGGAGACTTGGTTCTTGTAAAAAAACAGACAGTGGCGCAGAAAGGAGATATTATTGTCGCCTTGGTCAATGAAGAAGCGACAGTAAAACGATATTTTTCCGATGGAACGACCATCCGCCTTCAGCCCGAAAACGATGACTATGAGCCAATTTTTATTAATAAGATGTCCGGTGAATTTCGGATAGCCGGAAAAGTTGTAGGGCTAATTCGAAAAATCGGTTAGTTCGGACTGGCTTTTTGTTTCGAACAGTCTCCGCATAAACCGAGCAAGGCTGTATGCATTTTTGCCGTTGACTTTAGTGGCTCTTTGGCTACATTTCTCACTCGAGTACCTTCAAAAGCCACCGTAGCTCAGCTGGTAGAGCAACTGATTCGTAATCAGTAGGTCAGCGGTTCGACTCCGCTCGGTGGCTTGTATTTACCTGAAATTTTGATTCCTAAGAGAAACCGACCGATAGCCCCACTTTGTCTTAATATATCCGCTCAATCTGCCCGGAAACTTTCGAAAACTTCGGATTAAAATCTTCCCTTCCCCTTCCGAATGTGAACCCAAGCTGCTCATAGAGGCTCACAAAACTCAATTCGACATGCCGCTGGACAATGGCCTCCTTTATCTCCATATAACGAATCGTGCCATCGACAAAACCCGTTACTGTTACCCCCGCAATTCCTTCAAGGAGCAAGCTTACCGCGCACGCACCGGCTTCCATACCAAAATTGGCATCGTAGGCCGATGTTCCTCCCGCCCTCACAAGATGACCAGGAGCAATGATGCGAATTTCTGGAAGTTCATAGAGTCCCTCCACATACATACCCTGTGATTTCATGAAGGGCCGTATTTCCTGATCAGTCGAAAGCATCTTCTTAATCTCCTGGGACACATATTTGCCTGCGCCGGCAAGTTTCTTATGGCCGAACGTATCAAGGCCGGCTGAGTCATCGTACATTTCCCCACCACTTGAGTTACGGAGACCCTCAGCGACGACAATTGTGTATGTCCCGGCATTGATATCACTTTCGATAATCCGTTTTGTAAAGACACGTTTGAGATGGCTGTACAACTCAGTGAAGTTGACAGGAACTTCAGGGATAAGTATTGCGTCTGCTTCCCCGGCAACGCCGCCCCTGAATGCGGTATGCCCGGCGTAGCGGCCAAATACCTCGACAATTATGATTCGATTATGCGTGCGGCCAGTTGTTTTGATTTCACGGATAAAATCAGCTATTCTATTGATTGTAGAATCACCGCCGACACTGTATGGGACAAGGTCAAGGTCCATTGTTTTCGGGGCATGGACGCACTGTATGCCCTGGGTTGCAAGGTCAAGAATCACCGATCCGGTATCATCCCCCCCGCTGATGACCAGACCGCCGATATTGAACTTGGCAAGACCCGCTTTGATTCGTTCGTACTTCTTGTCATCTTTAATTTTCGAAATCTTGACTCTTGAGTGCCCTGCTTCGGAGCCTGCGGAACCGATACTGAAACGCTCGACACGAGAGGGTGTGAGTTCAACAAGTGAATCCATGTCAACAAGATTATAGAGACCGGCATATCCATTGGGAATGGCAAAAGGCTTCACACCCATGCGGGTTGCCATTTGTGCGGCTCCTTTAACTACTCCATTCAGCCCTCCGCAATCACCTCCACTGGTGATTATACCGATTGTCGAAATGCCCACAGAGTCTCCTTAACCTATTTTTTAACCGAGTCATGAATTTTGTAGTCCGAAGTATAGAACCAAATAGATTGGCAGTCAAGATTGACGCCAAAAGAGATGGAAGAAGTCTGCACAGGATGGATTTAATCCGGCTACCATTGAAAAATAAAAGCATATCACTTAGCTTCAAGCCAGTTTGGGCCGATACCAATATCGGCCACCAGTGGGACTTTGAGCTTTGCTGCTCCCTGCATGCTGATCGTAACTATCTTCTTAAGATCTTCAATTTCGTCTTTATGTGCGTCGAAAATTAGCTCATCATGCACCTGTAGAATCATTTTTGACCGCATACCGGCTATCTTTTTGTGAATAAGAAGCATGGCGATCTTTATGATATCCGCAGCAGTGCCCTGAATAGGGGTATTGATTGCCGTCCGCTCGGCGAACTGTCTGACCGAGAAATTTTTGTCGTTTATTTCAGGCAAATAGCGTCTGCGGTTGAACAGGGTGCAGACATATCCCTTTTCACGCGCGAAGACTTTTGTGGCTTCGAGATATCCCTTTATGCCGGGATAGCGCTCAAAATAGGTCTCGATAAATTTCTTGGCTTCGGCCTGAGTCATGTCAGTCTGATTGGAAAGGCCGAACGCAGAAACGCCATAAATAATAGCAAAATTAGCCGTTTTGGCAACTCGCCTCATATCCGGTGTGACAGCCATGAGGTCTACATTGAAGACCTCCGCTGCAGTCCGCACGTGGATGTCCTCGCCCTTAATGAAAGCCTCAATAAGAACCGGATCGTCTGCATAATGGGCAAGCACTCGAAGCTCAATCTGCGAATAATCGGCAGTCAGGAGGAGATAGTCTTTATCACGAGGAATGAACGCCTTGCGAATCTGGCGTCCCTCTTCTGTCCTAATAGGAATATTTTGCAGATTTGGATCGGTCGAAGACAGACGGCCTGTCGCGGCAATAGTTTGATTGAAAGATGTATGCACCCTTCCTGTCTTGGGAGAAATAAGCTTGGGGATGGCATCAACGTAGGTGTTTTTCAGCTTTACAAACTGCCGGTATTCAAGAATAAGCTTGGGGAAAGGATGAACCAAGGCAAGCTCTTCGAGAACGGAAACATCTGTCGAATACCCGGTTTTTTTGGCGGTTTTGCCATGTGTTGGCAGACCAAGTTTATCAAAGAGAATATGTCCCAGTTGTTGTGTGGAATTAATATTGAAAGCGCCGCCGGCAATCTGATGGATTTCTATTTCGAGCTTCCGAAGCCCCTTCTCCATCTGCTCGCTGAGTATCAAGAGAAAATCGGTATCTATTTTGACACCGCATTCCTCCATGTCGGCCAGGACTGTGACAAGCGGGAGTTCAATATTATAGAAGAGATTTTGCAGATCGAGCTCATCAATGGCCGGAGCGAATACCCCGCGGAGTCGATACGTATAGTCCGCGTCTTCGGCGGCGTAGGCTGTCGCTTTGTCTACAGACACAGTATCGAATGTCCTTTGATTCTTGCCGCTTCCAATGAGGTCTGCAATTGGAATCATTTTATGATCGAAATGTTTTAACGCCAGCAAATCAAGTGAGTGCTGTCGGCCTGAGGGATCAAGGACATACGAGGCCAGCATGGTATCAAAAGAAATTGGATTGATTGTTATGCCATGACGTCGAAATATATGAAAGTCATATTTGATATTTTGACCAATTTTTTGAACCGAACGATTTTCGAGCAGTTCCTTGAGAAGTTTCAGAGCCTCATCTTTTGACAAGTTTCGCTCAGGCTCCGCTGTATGCCCCAGGGGAACATAATAGGCTGTGCCTGTCCGGTCAGAAAGCGAAACGCCTACTAATTCGGCATCAAGGGCATCGAGCGAAGTTGTTTCCGTATCTACTGCTATTTCCTTCTGTTTGGACATACTCTTAAGGAGGGTACTTAAATCATCAAGGGAAGGGACACAATGATAAAATGTGCCTGTCTCGATGCTTCGCACCAAGGGTTTGTGTTCGACTGTATCGGATTCGGGAGTTAGCTGCCTCGCAAAAGTAGTAAATTCCATTTCTATAAAGAGTTTTTTAGCTTCCTCATAGTTTATGGGCTGTCTTTGAAGTTTTAATACATCGAATTCTATCGGGACATTCGTGTCAATCGTCGCGAGCACCTTTGAGAGCTTGGCTGATTCGACATTGTTCTCAATCTTTTCCCTGATTCCTTTTGCTTTGATTTCGTCCGTATGCGCAAGCAAATTATCCAAGCTGCCAAATTGCTCTAACAGGCTGTCGGCTGTTTTGGGACCGACACCGGGAACACCGGGTATGCAGTCGGAGCTGTCGCCCATCAGGGCAAGTTTATCGATAACCTGGTGCGGGAACACCCCGAATTTGACTTTTACCTCAGCCGGGCCGTAAGTGTCAGCGCTCTCCGAGACCTTTTTAGGGTCATAGACTCGCACGCTGTCGCTGACAAGTTGGAAGTAATCTTTGTCACCAGTGACACACCAGACGGCGTAACCTTGTTTCTCAGCTGCCTTGGCCAAAGTGCCGATAATATCATCGGCCTCATAACCTGCCAAATCAAAAGCAGGAATATTCAAAGCCTTGACAGCCTGCTGAATGCGGGGCAATTGAACTACAAGGTCATCGGGCATCTTGGCGCGAGTAGACTTGTATTCTGAATAAATCTCGTGTCGAAAGGTTGGAGCTTTGTTGTCGAACGCGACTGCAATATAATCAGGGTTCTCCTCCCTCAATAATTTGAAGATTGAATTGAGAAAACCGAAAGTCGCTGAGGTGTTTTCACCCTTAGTGTTTATGAGTGGGTTGCGGATAAACGCGAAATATGCCCGGTAAAAAATGGCCGAGCCATCGAGCAGATAAACTGACTTTTTCTTCTCACTCACCGATAGAGTCCTTTTCCGATAATATAATCTGCAACTGCTTCAGGGACCAACTCGCCAAGATGCGCTCGATCAATGCCTGCGTCAAGTGCAGAACGTACCCGCGACGATGAGAGGTCGACAAGTCCCGAGTGGATAAAGCGTACCCTCGGTGTTTCAAGCGATTCCTGGGTTGCCCGGACAAATCCCGGGCGTTCACCGACTATTACCGGAACGGTATCAAGTATTTCCTGAGGCTTATGCCACGTTTCAAAAGCCTTCCATTGATCGGCGCCGATAAGAAGCTCCAAAGAAGCCAGCGGAAACTTCTTTCTCAACGAATGTATTACGTACAGCGTGTACGTTGGTTCTGTCAAAGTCGACTCTATATCAGATATTGAGCATGAATCACAAAACGGTAATGCGAGTTCAAGCATCCGCATACGGTCTGCGAAGTTTGCGACACATCCGTTTTGTTTATGAGGGGGATGAAATGATGGCACAAGCAGAACTCCGTCGAGGTCTGCCATTGGCTTGATATTACTCGCCAAACGAATATGGCCCCAGTGAACGGGGTCGAATGCCCCGCCAAGAATAGCCCATCGTCCGCCTGAATTAGGATCCGGCTTTGTCGACGCTGGTTGAGTCACCACTGTGCGTCTGGATTTCCTTTAGATATTTGTCCGCCAGTCCCGCCCTTCTGTCCTGGGGATAGCTTTGTTTGAACAATTCAAATCTCTCGCGGGCCAAGGCGTAGTCCTTTTTCTCCAAAGCCTTTTCTCCGCCCTTGAACGCGGATTCAACCGCGTAACTTCGCGCGTCCTTGCCCCACTCATGATCGGGGTAGACCGCAAGGAAATCATCAAACTTCTTTTTGGCCTCGTCAAAATTCTTTCTTTTGAATTCGATCTCTGCGATTTTATACGTCGCCTGTGGAGCGTATTCGGTCTGGGTATAATTGTCGACCACGTACTGGAAGTATATCTTTGACGCATCAAGTGCATTAATACGCAAATAAACATCGGCCGAAGCATACATTTTATGGGCAAGCCTTGAATAGGCCAGATTGAGATACTTTTGAGCGTCGGCGACATATTCAGATTGAGGGTGATCGATGATAAAATCCTCAAATTGACGAAGAGCGACATCGAGTTCACTTTGATCGAGGGCGTAGTTGCCGGGTGTCTCTTCAAAACTGCATACAGCTTTCATAAACAGCGCACTCGTAACAAAAGGCGAGGAGGGATAGTTGACAGCCAATCGGTTGAACTCAATTCCAGCCAAGGTATAATTTTTAGCGCCTAAATATGACATGGCAAGGTAATACTGCGCTGAGTCGATAACCGATTCGCCGGGATAACTATAGACAACCGTTTGCAGGTGATCGATTGCCTTCCGGTAATCTTTATTTTCATATTCTGATTTGCCCATGCTATAAAGCTCCGCCGCTGGCAGAAGCGCCTTCGATGACGAGCCGCCGCAGCCAGCCCAGACCATTGAGAGAAGGGTCATCACCGCGACTGCTTTCACGGCCATCACAACTGTCGATTTCAAGAACAATAGGTCTCCTTGAGCATTTTGTAATTCTTCATAACTTTTGTGAAATATTCCTTGGGGAGAGGAGCTTTGGCTCGCATTAAATTCCTCAAACGGGTCTCTCCCATATTATATGCAACCAGAGCTTTTCGAACATCCTTAAACTGCATAATCTGCTCAAATAGATACAACGTTCCCAGTTTGATGCTCGACTCATAGTCATGCAGCGTGTGCGAGCCCTCCCAAACCACACCGGCTCGCTGGGCTACATCCTCGCCGACGTAGGGAATCATTTGCATAAGCCCCATCGCTCCCTTTTCGGACTGCTGACCCCGCTTGAACGATGATTCCACAAGTATTACGGCCAGAATAAACATCGGGTCGTAGTCATATTTGTTGCTTTCGGAGTATATCACTTCGGTTAAACTTCGGACTTCATCGTCGCTAAATCCGATCTGGAATCCTTCGATGGCGTTTAATATCTGAAGCTTCTCTTCAAACTCACCGATCTGCTTTTGCTGAAAATCTATTTGCTGTTCGAGGTGAAATTTGTCCCGCACCAAATAGACCAATAGGGCCGACTGAAGGAGATAGATTCCGACGAGAATGACTGCGACAGGCTTTGATAGAAAAATGCCGAGTTTTTCAATCTGAATCATTCTACGCCTCCACCACTCTTCCGATTAAATCATATCCGTCGAGTGATTCGATTCGCACTCTTCGAATGTCACCGACACTCAAATTCTCTCCCTTAACGACCACTTCCTGATCAATATCGGGGCAATCGGCTTTGGTACGACCTTGGCCTATTGCATCACCATTGACATAGTCGACAATCACGTCCTGAACAGAGCCGATTAATTCAAGGTTTATCTCACGAGCAATATCGTGTTGAATGCTCATAAGTTCTTCCATTCGTTCCTTCTTAATCGCTTCAGGTATCTGATTTGCCATCGTTCCTGCTGGTGTCCCTTCTTCTGCAGAATAGGTGAAAACCCCCATGCGTTCAAAGCGATGTTCGATAACAAAATCCCTCAGATCCTCAAACTCTTCATCTGTTTCACCCGGAAATCCTACAATAAATGTCGTCCGAAGGGCGGGATTGTTTCCTGTTGACTTGATACGCGAAATTAAGCGCTCAATATTTTGCTTGTCTATCATCCGGTTCATGCGTTTGAGAACATCTGTATTCGCATGCTGAAACGGAAGATCATAATAGGTCAAAGTCTTATTCTCATCGGCGAGGTAATCAATAAGGTTGTCTGTCAAATGGGCCGGGTACTGGTACATGAGCCGAATCCACTCGACGCCCTGTATCTTCTCAAGCTCTTCAAGCAGTGTTACTATAGTTGGCTTGCCGGGGAGTTCGTAACCATAGAGAGTCGCCTCCTGCGAAACAAGAATCAATTCTTTTTTGCCGTTTTTAGCCAAAAACTCAGCTTCGTTAACAATCGAGTCAAGCGGTCTGCTGCGAAATTTGCCACGCATCCCGGGGATTGCGCAATAGGTGCATGTCCGGTCGCAGCCATCTGATATTTTCAAATATGAATAGGGCAAACTGTCAGCAATAAAGCGATTCTTCCACGAAAGGTAGCCCAGCTTGCGCGACTCTATTTTGACAGTTGTCTTGAGCTTGCTCGAGTTCGTGACGGCTCTTGCTATTGAATCGAGCGCGCCATGGCCGAAAGCGCCATCAAGCTCTGGTATTCCCTCGAGCAGGTCATCGCCATAGCGCTGAGTAAGACAGCCAGTTGCGTAAACGGTCTTTACTGTTCCCTCGTTTTTGAGTTGTCCCATGCGAAGGATTTCGTTTATTGATTCTTCTTTGGCCGGCAGGATGAAACCGCAGGTATTGACAATAACTGATTCGGCCTCTTCTGCTGTTGCCACTGGAGTATGTCCTTCATCAATAAGCCGGGCGGCAATGTAGTCGCCGTCAACATCGTTTTTCGGACAGCCGAGCTTGGATATAAAAAATTTCATAGAATCAGTTTATGCGTACGACATCGCAGGAATCTGAAATATCCGCTTTAAATTGATCGGATTTGCAGGCGGCTTTTGTATTTTGTGAAATAATATGAATCACGTTACGGTCACTATTCTCATCAAGGTATTCAACTCGTTCAATTACTTTCTTTTTTGCGTCTATCATGACAATCATCGAGTCAGGAATATTCGTGTCATTTGACTTCTGCTTTATCAAACGATAGCGCGAACCAGGTGTAAGTATATATGATTTATAGAATTCGTCAAGTCGCGTCAGAAAGGAAATTTCTTCATTTAATGCCCGCTCAGGTGGCACTTTTTCAATTGTGACCTGATTATTATCAAAAGAGTAGCTGTACAGATCAGTCCCATCATAGAGAAACCAGTCGGGTCCCAGTTGAATTCGATATGAACCGGCTTCGGCTATATGGGCGGTGCCGGGCATGGTATCGACAGTCTCAAATACTTTGGATTCAAGTACACTCAGGAATTCGATACGGACACAATCTGCCTCGGACAGTTCTTTCTTTATAGAATCAAAACTGTCTCCTCTGCCCTGTGAAACAATCACGAAGGACACAACTATTGCCATACCAAGTGTCTTATTCATTGTAGTTATACGGATAAACAAGTATTTGGTCAGGGAGTTTCACTTGAAACTTTGCGAGGTGAAGAGTTCGTTAAAGACTCCAGATATATCTTATCGACAAGGACTTCGCGAGCCTTTGAGCCGTCAAAAACCGAAACGACTCCGGCTTGCTCAAGTTTGTCAATAAGCCGGGCCGCCCTCTGATAACCGATCCCAAGTCGTCGCTGGAGAAGTGAAACTGACCCTTGTTTATGTCTGATTACCACTTCGCAAGCCTCGCGGAAGAGCGGATCGCCAAGGTCAATGTCGCTTTCGCTGTCATCTTCGCTCTCTGGGAAAGCGCTCTCTTCTGGATTTAGATTAATATTCTGGTCCTTGATAAATGTGACAAGCCGCTCGGTTTCCTCGCTTGATACATAGGCTCCATGGATACGCATCGGCTCAGGCTGACCAGCCTGCAGGAATAACATATCACCATTTCCAAGCAATTTTTCGGCTCCGTTGCCATCAATAATAGTCCTCGAATCAACTTTCGATGAGACCTGAAATGAAATCCTTGCCGGAAAGTTCGCTTTAATAAGTCCGGTGATAACATCCACTGACGGCCGTTGTGTGGCAAGAACAAGGTGTATTCCCACAGCTCGCGCCATCTGAGCCAGGCGGGTAATAAGCAGTTCTGTTTTTGTCGATGTTGAAGACATCATTAGGTCGGCAAGTTCATCGACAAAGACGACAATGTAGGCAAGTTTATCCTCTTCGTTTTTCTGCTTTCTATTAAAATCTTCGATATTTCGAACCGATGCAATTGCAAGCCGGCGATATCTGCTTTCCATTTCTACAACTGTGTCGGCGAGTACTTTTTCGGCCATTTTTGGTTTGGTCACCACAGCCCGCGAGAGGTGCGGGATACCGGAGTAGATGGAAAGCTCAAGCATCTTAGGGTCTATGAAGACAAATTTAATTTGCATCGGATGAAAACGATAGATGAGCGATGAAATAAGAATATTCATGCAGACTGATTTGCCTGAACCGGTCGCTCCGGCTACAAGCAAATGAGGCATGCGAGTCAAGTCCGCAACGAAGGGTTTGCCGGAAGTCGTCTTCCCCAAAGCCAAGGGGAGACGGATACTGGCATCCTTGTATTCGGGTGAATCAAGAATTTCACGCAAGTAAACCATTTGTTGATTGCGATTGGGGATTTCGATTCCGACAGCGGCCTTGCCGGGAATCGGAGCGATAATACGAATGCGCTTGGCTTTGAGCGCAAGAGCCAGATCGTCGGCAAGGCCAAGAATCTGATTCACTTTGATACCCACTCCGGGTTTAAATTCGTAGCGGGTAATGACTGGCCCGGGATATTTTTCGATTCCTCCGTCTATACTAATCCCGAAGGTCTCAAGTGTTTCCTTGAGCGCTCGAGAGGTGGCAAGAAGTTCTTCCACCGATACCGCTGATTCTGTGATAGGGTTCGGCTGCAAAAGCTCGACTGACGGGTATGTATAATCAACTGACTTTATTTGTACCGGCTGTGCAGTCTTTTTTGGAACAGTGCGCTTTTTGTTCGTTGCAGTGGCAAGTTCATCGGAGAACTCAGAGCCATCTTCGCTGGGTGATTCATTTGGAGCAACTTGTCTGTCGGAGTCAAAGTCCTCAATGCTATCAGAGTCTAACCCGCTTTCGTCTTCAATATTGGGGGGTTCTCCAAAACGAAGGCTTGTGTAGATGGAGTTGAAGGCCCCAGCCAGAAGACGATAGCTTTTCTTAGCAAGTTTCGATCCTGGCACACGAACCCATGACGACAACAATGGAACAATTGACGTATACACAAGGAGAAGCACCAGGCCCGTGCCGGACAGGAAAATATATGAACCAACCGGCCCAACCAACTTGACAATAAGCTCTGTCAGTGATTGCCCGATTAATCCTCCCCCCCTCGGATCAAAATCAGATTCTGTATTGACTCCAATCAGATGGAGATTGTAGACCATTGCCCCAAGCAGACAGATAACAAAGAGCAGAAGAGAATGAAACCGAAACGTGTCGGCTTTTTTGACAGCGAACATTCTAATCGAAAAGAAGATAAGGCCGAGCGGAACAAAAACTGACAGCCATCCGAGCATCGTACGCAAGGCAAACGTCGAATAGGCTCCCAGCATTCCGCCCTTGTTCTCCCAAGGAAGTTCGAATGGATTGAGCCGACCGTCGACTTTTTCAATGACGCGGTCGTCATCGATCGACTGGTGCGAAGCTAACGAAACAAATAGTAACATCGCCAGGACGGTGCACCCAACACCGACAATTATCCGCCAAGCAGAGAGATATTTTCTTCTTCTCGATTTTGCCATGAATTAATATAAATGAGACGGTTGAAAGAAACAGGTTTCAAATTCAATAAAAAAGGCAGGACACCTGCCCTGCCTGAAAGAAATAAATCGATAGCGATTTATTTCCGCACGGCTTCCTTAAGTCGCTTTCCCGCGCGAAAAACCGGAACTTTTGTCGCCGGAATGGCGATTGCCGCCCCTGTTTGGGGATTACGTCCGGTGCGGGCTTTTTTCTTGGAGATGGAAAAAGTCCCGAAACCTGTGAAACTGACCTTCTTCCCCTTTTTCAGCTGGGTGGTCACACCTTCCATAAATGTCAGCATGGCCGATGTCGCTTGGCCCTTCGTGATCCCTGTGCTCTGAGCGATCATCGCAATCATTTCATCCTTAGTCATTGCGGTTTCCCTTCCTGAAATACTTCGTTTAGGTTACTTATTTCTCTATTCGCCCGACAAAGAGGAGAATGCCCGAAATTGTGTCAACTAAAAAACTTAAAACCATGTGCCGGAAAGGCGGCTTTGCCGTGAAAATAGGAAGATCGCCCAAGACTATCTGTTGTTGAAAAATGTTCCGCTATTCAGATTGCTCTGAGAATTGTCGATTTTGATTGCCGGTATGGCCGTAACAAAGAGCCTGAAACCATAGCCGTGATTTGATCCAATCGGAACCCAGTAAAAATTACCCGTCCAGCAGTGAATAGTTCGGGTAATGCTTACTTCGTTATTTATCGTTTGTCCCTCGCCAAAGTCATAATACTGCGAATAATCTACCGTTGTCTGCGATGTTAGGTTAAACTGAAGCGAGAAGCGGATGAAGCTCTCTTTGCGGTACAGCGTGTGATAACCGCTTTCACTGAAGCTGTATGTAGCCGAGAGATCCCAGCCCTTTCGACCGCCAAATTGTCCCCCCACACCCACATGGCTTGCCGAATCAACGCCTTGGGGTTGTCTGGAGAAGACATCGTCGAAGATAAACGAGGTGCCATTGAGCGAGATAGAGGCATTAAAATCAAAGCTTTGTAAGCTTGGCGACCAGAAATTGAGTGTGTTAGAATTTTGCTCGTAGAGCGAATGCGTCAAACTACCGTAAAAATTTATCCTCGGTAATAGTGTCGAGGAAAAACTTGTGTTTAGATCCGAGTACTTTCTCTCCCCTGCCTCAAAATCGTAACCGAAATTTGTGGTTACTGACAGAAGTTGGTAGACTCGGGCAAATTCTCCTTCACCGACACGAGCCTGATATACCTGATCAAGACCGAGTAAAACGGCTTGGCTTCGGCGTGTGCTTCCGGCTCCCCCTCCGGCGTAGGCCCTAATCTCAGGAAAGCGGTTTAGTTGCGGCGTGTAGCTGTAAGAGACATTGGGCGTAAGCACCTGCCTCAGCCCGGCAAGTCCGAAAATATTGGGCGTGACTGTCCCGTAGAGCTTGGTCGAGAGTCCGACACCAGTACTGTATAGATAAGTCCGGTAGGCGCCAGCTTCGATACCCTGGGAATCCGCAAAAGCTGTATTGTATATCCTAAACCAATTTTCCGTGTAAGAAAAACCAGGGCTAAGTGTAAAGTAGCGCGCGATCGTGAGAGGGAGTGATGCCGTGAATGGATGGTCAATCCTCGTGTATTGTTTCCTGTTATGAGACGAGAGAGTGTCAATCAAAATAAGGGTATCGGTGACCAGTGTATCGGCAAAAAGAGCGGTGTCGACATCCACCCGTTTTGATACCGAGCGGCTGGAGTAATTCAACAATGATGGGCGATAGCTCACAGTGAGCCTGTTAAACCATGCTTGGTCCAATATCCCCTTCTCATCGACATTCCCTGCTCCGAAAGGACGAATGACCGGAAGTGAAAGGGAAAGGGCTGGAAATGTTGTTGTGCGCGAATCTCGATCGAGATCCAGTTCCTGCGAAAACAGACCCGACAGAGAAACCGACTGGCTGAATCGCTTAGAAAAATTAAGCCTTGAGGACAGCACCCTGTTAAGCCGGTCGCTTAAGTTTGTAGAAAAGTCATTATAATATGTCGCATCAGATTGTATCTGTCCCGAGGATGTTACCCTGAAACTCGGGCTAATATCATGATTGTGCGAACCTCGCAAAGTCCAGCGAGCGGATTTGAATTCGTCCGCCGTTGATCGGTTATACCCCGTCTGGCGAGTATAGTTACCGTCGAATGAGCCATTGAAGAGATACCGCCTATTGTAGTTGAGCTTTCCATAGAAGTTGACTGACCGCTGCTGTTCATAATAGTCAAGCGCGGCTTGGGCGTCCCAAAATTCAGACGGCGCAAAATAGTAGCCGACATTTCGGATATAGCGCTCGCCCCGCTCTATATTTCCGAATGTGAAGGGAAGTATGCCCGAGTGTCGTCCCTTTTTGAGCGGAAACACATAGTACGGAATCGCAAGAATCGGCAGTCGACCAATACTCAGCACTACTGGCTTGGCGATAAGCCGGTCATTTTCAATGAGTTTGAGGCGCTTGGAGTGAAAATGAAAATGCGGCTCGTCGGCATCGCAAGTGGTGTATCGGCCATCATCGAGATAAAAAATATCCCGTTTTTCGCGATAGAGCTGTTCTCCATAGAAAAACCCTGTCTCATATCCCGACTTTGACTTTAATATGCGTCCTTTTTCTGTGTCGATTGAATATTCCAGATAGTCGCCGTAGAGGACGTCTTCCTTATCTTTCAGGACAACTGGTATCGTGTTCGGCTGAAGCTCCGATGTGAATGTGGCAGACGAATCGGTCCTGCTTTTTATTTCATATGCGGAAAAGGCCTCGATAATTCTCTCTTGAGTATCGAACTCAACCTGGAAGGCCTCGAGCGCCACGGTGCCAGAGCCGATAGCTGCATCTTCATAGAGTGTGATGAGCGAATCATTTACGGCGTATTGGATTTTCCTTGAGCTATAATCGATGGTATCAACGATCGTGGTTGAGACAGTGTCTTTCATAGTTGTCTTGGCGCTGTAGAACGTTCCCACTGCTCCGCCGATTACATCAACGCGGTCTAAGAGTTCATTTTCAAGTGTGAACCGAATCGTATCACCGGACACACTGTTTTGTGTTGAGTCACTCTTGCCACGTGAGGAGGGATTATACCAGGAATATGCCTGACCATAGGAAAACACGTGGGCCAATTCTCCACCAGCGAAATCAAAGATAATCCGTGAGCCCGAAAGAATTGATCTGTCGGTAAACAGACCGGCCGAGTCAACAGGTTCAGTAAATTCACCTCGTGCCGAATCAAGGACGTCGATTCGACTTATCTGCTTATCGAGCGAAATTATAGAAATGAGTCCGCCGGAAATGCGGGATTTCCCTTTTGTTGCCACGGGTGATTGGTAGAGATCGAGTATGTTGAGATCAGGCCTCATGATGGCGCAACCGGAAGAAGTCGACACCTCATTGGATGTGATAATGACGTTGCCCGTTGCTTCGGCTCTGACACGCATGCCGTCGTATTCGATATTCTCAGCGATGACTTCAACCATATTCGCGCTGTCAGGGTAGTTCAGATACATCGTAGGCCGATTCCCCATTCGGAAATACTTGGTCGATTTGTTATAAAGCGCCTCGGTGCCGACAGCAAAAAGGGAGTCCTGTTTCGACCACAGCTCTACATAAGGCCCGTTCGCGAATGCCTCCTGGGTCACCAGATTATAATCCACTTCATCGGCGGTGAGCTGGTACTCGGCATCATCGACGCGGACATTTCCCATGAGTTTGACGGTCAGCCCTTTGACCCATACGGCGGAATCACAATAAATCAAGCCGCTAGTGGTTTTGAAAATGACAGAACCATCGACAACAGTCGTGTCCTGAAGCCCAAGGATTACCTCAAGCGCGTCGGCATGGTGAAGATCGAGTCGTTCGCGTGTTTGCGATTGCGCAGGAAACGATGACAGTGTCAGTAGAAAGGTGGCAAATAATAATACGCGCATCTTATCTCTTGGAAAGCAAATCCGTTATCAACCCAGGAATTTGCTCCGTCATTTTCCGCTCGACCCCGCCAATCTGCGCAACTGACTCGTTTCCGCCCCCGCGAAGCCCGAGCGATTGACAGAGTGATTTAACCAACTCGTTTGCTTTGTGGCCTGTAGTTTGTGAGACAGAAAGCACAAGTCGTTCCTGAGACGTAATAATAACCACGCCGTTTATACACATCGCAAGCTGGGACGCCAACGGGCTGAGCAATGCAGGGTCAAGATTATCGTCATGGTGGAACAGGAAGGGCGTTTTCGAGACTCTTACTTTCTTTTCTGCAAGCTGAGCGACCAAAGTTGGGAGGAGAGCTTCTTGGAGCCCCTTTATTTCGGTCCGGGCAGTTTTATTGTCTGACAAGAGTTTTTGCACCTTTGATAAAAGATCGGAGGGATGGCAGGTCAGAAGCTGGCTCAATTCTTGGGTTACTTTGAAACGAAAAGCGTAGTCAGCCAATGCTTGTTCTCCGGCAAGGAATTTTACGAGTATATGGCCGCGCATCTTTTCAGGCCCGATGATTTTCACCAAACCGATTTCCGAGGTTTGTGAGCAGTGCGTTCCTCCACAGGCGGACCAATCGTAGTCTCCGATTTTGATAATGCGGATAATTCCTTCGCGTGAGGACGGCTTGCGAAGCGGTATAGCAGCAAGTTCATCTCCTGTTGCAAAAAGTATTGAAATCTCAAGATTTTGACTGATTAAGTCATTTACACTGCGCTCTATGGTTTCGATTTGTTCGTCGCTTATCCCCGATGTCTGCAATTCCACCGCCCCGTATTCTTCGCCAAGATGGACTGAGACAGTTTCCATCTTCAATAGGTGTGTAAACGCCGCGCTGAGAAGGTGCTGTGCAGAGTGAAGTTGACGGTTTCGCTTCCGACGAGTTTCATCGACAACCCCCGTAACTAAATCACCCACCTCTCCAGCAGGATTTGTTGAAAGATGCCAGACTTGGCTCGATTCGCTCTCGATAACTTCCACGACCTGTTCTCCGCCAAGAACACCTTTGTCATGAAGCTGGCCCCCAGATGTGGGATAGAAAGCTGACCGATCAAGCACGGTATAATACAGGTCTTTGTGCATTCCCTTCGACGTAATTGTCGCCTCGAACGACAACAGGCTGGGATTGGTGTAATATAGCCGCTCTGTCATAGTTATAAAGAAACAACATTAATAGGGATTATTCAATATAGGGCGTATGATTTAATGAACTTGGGCTGCGAAATCAATGGCTTTGAGCGACCATAGTATTGGAAAGCTCTCCGATTCCGGCTATCCGCACTACAATTGTATCACCCGGCTTCATTGGAGCGATACCTGAAGGAGTGCCTGTTGCAATGAGATCACCCGGTTCGAGGGTCATAACCGAAGAGATATAGCAAATTATAGTTGGAATCGAAAATATCATCTGGGAAGTGTTTCCGGACTGCATAACATTATCGTTGAGTATCCCTTCGACCTGCGCATTTGCAAAATCAATGTCATCCCTCGGAATAATCCATGGACCAACGGGACAAAACGTGTCGAACCCTTTAGCGCGTCCCCACTGGCCGTCTTTTTTCTGAAGATCGCGGGCTGTGACATCATTTACACAGGTAAAGCCAAATATATGATCGAGTGCGGTCTCTTCCGAAACAAATCGCGCGAGTTTACCAATAACGATACCGAGTTCGGCTTCGTAATCTACTCTTTCGCTCTGTTCCGGATGAACAATGCTTTCCTTTGGCCCAATGACCGACGACGGCGGCTTCAGAAAAATCAATGGCGTATCTGGAGGTTTATCAGCTGAGAAGGATGCGCTGACATGGGCATGGTAGTTTAATCCTACACAAACTATTTTAGAAGGCGTCACCGGCGCCAGCAGGCGAATTTCTTGGACATTTAGCCTCTCGCCGGTCTCACTTCCTCCCTCCCATGGGGCAAAGTTCAATACGGAAAGTGCGCCCTCTCGGATCACCCCAAATCGGGAAAGTATGCTTTTCTCTGTTGAAAACCGGACAAAGCGCTCATTATTCATTCAGATAATCCTCTGAGGAAGTTTTCAATTGATTCTTTGTTTGCCTGCTTGTCATAACCTCCTTCGAGATTACAAATAACTCTGCCATTGCAGAATACAGCGGCAAACCTCTTGAGACGAACTCCTATCTGATAGAACCCATCGCCGGACATTGCGCATCCGCCAATAGGATCGCGGGCATGGGCATCGAATCCGGCGGAGACAAATAGCATTTCGGAATGATAGTCTTCCAAGGCAGGAATAATTGCGATATCGAAGCAGTCAAGTACCTCCCGGTCGCCGCTTCCGGCCTTGAGAGGACAGTTTAATGTATAGCCCAAGCCCACTCCTATCCCTCGCTCACTTGCCGCGCCTGTTCCTGGATAAAAAGGGTACTGATGCAGCGAAGCAAAGAAGCAGTCACGTCGGTCATAGAAAATATCCTGAGTGCCGTTGCCGTGATGGACGTCGAAATCTACAATTGACACTCGTCCCAGAGGATACGAATCGAGCGCATACTGTGCGGCAACGGCAATCGAGTTGACAGGGCAGAATCCCATACCTCCGGCGCGTTCGGCATGGTGTCCCGGCGGGCGGCCAATGACAAACGAAATGTTCGTTTTGTTCGACACCGAATTGTCTACAGCGCTGAGAAGCAGATCGACCACATCACACACCGCTTTGAACGATGTCGGCGTTACGTAGGTGTCGCTATCAAGAAATAATAACAAAACGTTCGCTTTCAATTTGTCGATGTAGTTCCTCTCATGCACTCGGTAAATGGGCTCAGTTCCATGTTCTGTCGGACTGAATATTTCAATGTGCTGGGGTGGCGATGTATTGAGCCAGTCAAGGACATCGTCGAGCTTGTCTGCGCGCTCGGGATGTCCCGCAGGGGCGCTGTGTTCATCAGCGTTTATTGCAAGCCCTATCCCTATTGTTTCCATGTACTAAATTAACCGAAACAAACGCGCTCGGTCAACGGTCATTAGACCTTCTTTGCCTGCCACTTATTCAACGAAAACCAATACGCCAGAATGAGCGCCTTGATTGTAGTACTAATGGTCAATGTCCACCACACCCCGTTTATGCCCCATCCGAGGGTGTTTGCAAGAAAATAGGCCATCGGGATCCGAATGAGCGCACCCGGCAGCATAACGATCATAACTGGCAGGGTGTCTCCGGCGCCGTTGAACGCCCCTTCGAGAACTATCTCGAGAGCCATTGTCAATTGCGATAGGCCGAGTATAATAAGATAATCTGAGGTGATTGCGATGACAGCCTGATCATCGCTAAATATTGCCGCAATCTGGGTAGACAGTGTCAGAAAGAGAATAGACATAATAGCTGTCACAGCCACGCCAAGTCCCGCTGCTCCCCAAGCGCACTTTGCAGCACGGTCAGGCTTGCCGGCCCCGAGATTTTGACCGACCATCGTGGCCGCAGCAATAGAAAATCCGGTGCAGGTCAAATATCCGAACGATTCCATCCGGTTGCCGATTCCCATTGCGGCCCCAGCCGAAACTCCAAAGCTGTGCACGAGGTCTATAAGAAACCAATAAACCAAAGCAAAGCTCAAGTGCTGGACTGTGGTGGGAAGTCCGATTCGGGCAATCTTGCGAATGCTCTCCCAATGAGGACGAATGGAGCGTACATTTCCTATCGACAAACCGAGCCGCCCCGAAAGAAGACAACGGCTAATCAGAGCCAGCCCGATAGATTCCGAGATCGCTGTCGAGAGTGACGCACCTGGGACTCCAAGCTCTGGAAACGGACCGATACCGAAAATTAATAATGGATCGAGGATTATGTTTATCGTAACAACCAGGATCCCAATCTTGGCCGGGGTCTTAGTGTCCCCTGCTGCTCTAAATATGGCATATGAGGTATCAATGAGAGTAAACATAAGCGCGCTTGCGAAAAAAATTCTTAAATACGGGAGGGCATTATTTAGAGTCTCGGGTACAGCCCCCATTACCGAAAGAAGCCACGGCGCCGCCACTATACCAATAACAGATGTCACCAGCGCAATGCCTGCGGAGAATAATATCCCCTGCCTGGCATAGAAACTGGCCTGCGCGTAATCTTTGCCCCCGATAGCGCGAGAAACTAGGGCGGTCAACCCTATTGAAACGATAGACATCAGAGCAAACATAGGCCAGATGACCACTGTTGCGGAGTTTACCGCATCCTGAGCCTCCGGCCCGATTTTGCCAACCCAGAACATATTGGTAAGGTTGAGAATGAATATCATAAACAGGCCTAGCGATGCGGGAATGGCAAGCGAAAAAACCGATCTGACTATTGAGCCTTCGGTCACTCTATTGCGGTTTTCTTCCATTTGCTTTTGCATATATACACCACGCCCCTATCAATTGACGAAAGCGGATGCAAAGCTAAGTATGGAGAGAGAACTGAACAAGCTCAAAGGCGGCTGAAGAAATCAAGCGCGAGGAAATAACTTTCAAAGCCAAGTCCGCTTATCTGGCCAAGGCAGACAGGCGCAATAACAGATGTTTTGCGAAACTCTTCGCGAGAATTGATATTACTGATGTGGACTTCAATTGTTCTAATAGAAACAGCAGTTATAACGTCGCGGAGGGCATAACTATAATGCGTCAGTGCGCCGGCATTGAGTATCATGCCATGAGCTCCCGGACTATTCTCCTGCACAAAATCAATAAGTGCGCCTTCGTGATTCGACTGAAAGAAACGAACACTCAGACCATTCTTTCCAGCCCTCAATGAAAGCTCACTTTCGAGATCCTTAAGGTTTTTAGTCCCGTATATCTCCGGTTCGCGTGTACCGAGAAGATTCAGATTTGGCCCGTTAACGACTAAAAGCGTTCGCACGCGTCCCTCCGACTATCTTGTAATCCTGCAAGGCCAGCTTTAGCGCCTCGACCACCTGCATCTTTGAAACCTTATCAGTAATTATCGGCTTTCCGAGTGATTTTAACAGAATAAAACTTTGACCGGAAGATGTCCGTTTTTTGTCAAGAGTCATAGCAGACAACACCTTTGGACTCTCTATTATCCGATGCGGAACCCTGGCAAGCATTTCCAATGCAAGATCGTTATAACTCTCGAGACTTGGTTTGTCAGCTGAACCGGTCAAACGGCTCAAATGCAAAGCCCCTATTACCCCGATGATGACAGCCTCCCCATGAAGTAATTTGCCATATCCAAGACTTGCCTCTATTGCATGAGCGTAGGTGTGCCCGAAGTTCAGAATTGCGCGCATTCCAAATTCGCGTTCATCTGCCGATACAATCTTCGCTTTGTATTGAACAGACAGGGAAATCAGCTTCTCAAGCTCATTGTGGCTCAAGTTCTCTTGTTTCATGCAATATTTCTGAAGAGGCGCGAGGAAAGCCTTACCTTGAAGACCGGCATATTTTAATACCTCTCCGAGACCGGCGGTCATTTGCCTGCCCGGAAGAGTCTCAAGAAATTCGAGTTCATTGCAGACAAAATTCGGCTGCCAAATTGCGCCGATGAGATTTTTACCTGTCGTATGATTAATCCCGGTTTTGCCTCCGATGGCGGCATCGACCATTCCAAGCAGCGTCGTCGGAAGAGCAACCCAGCGCAGTCCACGTAAAGTGGTAGCGGCGGCATACCCTCCGAGGTCGCTTGTCACACCTCCCCCGCAGGTAAGAATAATATCCTGCCGCCTGACTTTTTCCTGAAGCAGAAAATCATAAATGTGACTCAACACCGACAATGATTTCGCCTTTTCTCCCGAAGGGATGACGAACTCCTTAATTCGTGACTGTGGAATCTTTATGGAGTTAAGAATGGTTTTGTAATGGAGAGCGTATACATTGGCATCGAATAACACAAATAAGCGGTTATCATCGATTAAGCTTTTTAGTTCAGCACCGAACTGCGGTAGGACCGATGAACCGGTTAATACCGGATATGACCGCTCTTTTAGTCTAACGACTGTTCGAACCATGCAGGCCTTCCAGCTTTTCAACAATGCTGCGGCAAACCTGGACAGGTGTTCGCTGCGTGGTCGAGACTGAGATGTTTGCCATGCGATAATATCTTTCTCTTGTTTTCAACAGAGTTGAGATTTTCCGCAGTTGTGCCTGCCTCAGCGTTTCATTCCTCTTGGGATCCACATACAATAGAGGCCTATCACTTTGCGTTTTGAGCCTTCGATATAGCTCTTTGACTGAACAAGACAAATATACCATCACCGCGTCTTCCCTCAAAACTTGCCGAGTCTTTGAATTCATCGTCGCTCCGCCACCGATCGAAAGCACGTCCTTAGATTCTCTAGTTCGGAGTATTCCGGCTATTGCTTCCTCTTCCAATGTTCTAAAATAATCCTCGCCACGCGTCTGAAATATTATCACAGTGGGCACCATACATTGCCTCTCAATCAATTTGTCGACGTCAATGAATGTGTATCGCAATGCTTTTGCAAGCAGTGGTCCCACCGTTGATTTTCCAGATCCGGAAAAGCCAATCAGGGCTATTTTATTAGCGTGTCCCCACTTCGTGGCTCGGTTCTTTATTGTCATCCGGATTCCCTGCCAAAAACAGATGAATAGATAGGTTCAAAGGGCGCTGATTGTCCCGCCCAGATATCAAACGATTTGAGTGCCTGACCAACCAGCATAGCAGACCCATCAACTGTAATCAATCCCATCTCTGTCGCCTGCCTAATGCTCTTGTTTCCTTCGTTGTAGTTCAGATCGTAGTAAATCGAACCTTTTTGCAATGAAAAGCTCGAAGGAATGGCGCTGATCTGATCCTGATTCCACCCGCCGACTGGTGTGCAATTGACCATTAGCTCGACATTTTCTGGTGCAAGACTTGTTTCTTGCATGGGTGACATAAGCTGTATTTCGATATTTTTCATTCGACCTTCCAGGGAGTCCTTAAAGACTTGCAACTTCTCGGCTGATCGCCCATAGACAATAAAACGGTTTACCTCAAAGTCGACATGAAGGGCGTACACAACTGCTCTTGCCGCGCCTCCGCATCCGAGGATAAGCGCAGTCTTATATTTCAATTTGTCAGTGTATTCTCTCAATGGAATACAAAATCCATGGCAATCAGTGTTGTAACCATGGAGCTGTCCCTTGCTCACCGCCACTGAGTTGACAGCATCGACCGTTTGCGCTATCGGATCTATATCTTCAAGCAGTGGAATTATTTGACTTTTGTACGGAATTGTTACAGACAGTCCGGTGAATCCATGTCCAACAATTTCCTTTAGACGTTCCCCAAGGTCAGTTGAATGAATTGTGAATATCTCAAAGCTTCCGGTTTTGCCGATCAGCTTGAATATTGCCTGAAAGATATCCGGTGATTTGGAGTAGTGGACATTATTGCCGATAAGTCCAAACTTAAGGTCGTCGCTCATCGAGCGACCTTCGCAAGCAGATCGTAAAAAGTCGGGCACGAAATGGCGACCACTGATGAGTCGTCAATCACCGATGGACCAACCGCAACCATAGCCGCAATCGAAAAAGCCATCACAATCCGGTGGTCATTATATGAATTGATATCGGCGCCATGAAGTTCATTTGAGCCTTCAATTGCTAAGCCGTCTTCAAGCAGGCCAACTTTGACCCCCATACTCCTCAAGTTCTCGGCAATAGCGGCCAGTCTATCTGACTCTTTGACTTTAAGTTCGCCAGCATCGCGAATAATAGTTGTGCCCTCGGCGCAAGCCGCAATGACAGCAACTATTGGAATCTCATCAATGAGTCCGACAGTCATTTCACCAGAAATCTTCTTCCCTTTTAGTTCCCCTCCTATGACGGTAACGTCTCCTCTGTGTTCTCCAGAGACAGTGGATTTCTTATCGATGGTAACGGCGCAGCCAATTGCTTTTAAGTAGTCCAGAAATTCGGTACGCGTTGGATTGAGACCGACCCCTTCGACTGTTACAGCTTTTCCGGAGATCGCCGCCAAGGCAAAGAAATATGCTGCTGTCGAAATATCTCCCGGTATGTCGATAGTTCCAGCTTCGATTGTCGAATGTGGCTTGAGGTGGATTCGCCTCTTGTAGTCATGAGGATGAATCATTTTCTTTTTACGTGGGTCATTCGGGTCTTCGAGCATGACTGCTTTTGTATCTTCAACTTCGATTTCACCACCCAAAGCCGCAATCATACGCTCGGTATGATCGCGGGTCAGAAAATCTTCATAGAGCGTGACCGAACATCCCGAAGATAATCCAGCCAGAAGAATTGCGGATTTGACCTGAGCCGATGCCACCGGCAGGCGGTACTCAAACGGCAGAAGCGAAGCTCCTCTGACTTTTAGCGGAAGATGGCCGTCGGTGTCGAAGAGTTCGGCTCCCATAGCGGTGAGTGGAGCGACAATTCGCTTCATTGGTCGTGAGGACAAGGATTCATCGCCGGATAGTATCGCCGAGCATTTGCTCCCGGCCAGAAGTCCGGCAAGCAGTCGCGCGGTCGTCCCGGAGTTGCCGCAGTCAAGAATTGTCTCTGCTTCAACCGAAAGTGTGCTTGGCGGAGTCAGTAATAGTTTACTGTCTATCTTTTCAACGGTCACACCCAACTGACGTGCAATCGAAAGCGAAGTCTGACAATCCGCGCCGTCGGGGAAGTTGACGACTGTGACGGGATTTCTGGCTATTATGGATAAGAGGGCGGAGCGGTGTCCGATAGACTTGTCGCCCGGTACACGCAATGTTCCGCCGATTTTCTTTGCTGGTTTAAGCGGAAGTTTCATGCGCAGGTACGACCGACTGCCGGTGCGATCCGTCGCATGTCATTCATCAGACTTTCAAATTCAGAAGGTATAATCGCCTGCGCTCCATCAGAAAGCGCCTCTTCGGGCTTGTGATGGACTTCGACCATAATCCCGTCGGCTCCTACAGCAATCGAGGCCCGCGAAAGTGGGATGACTTTATTTCGTCGCCCGGTCCCGTGACTCGGGTCGGTAATGATAGGCAGATGACTCAATCTTTTCACATACGGCACAGCTGACAGATCAAGTGTATTGCGAGTGTGGTCAGCAAACGTTCTCATCCCACGCTCACAGAGAATGACCCGCCTATTCCCCTCAGCCAAAATATACTCGGCGGACATCAGCAGTTCCTGTAAAGTGGCTGAGTTGCCTCGTTTAAGCATTACCGGTTTACTAAGCCGACCGGCTTTTCTGAGCAAAGAAAAATTTTGCATATTCCTCGCGCCAATTTGAATTATGTCTGAATACTCTGCCACAAGTTCGAGGGTCTCGGTGTCAGTGGCCTCGGTAATGATAAGCAGTTTGTACCGGTCCCTGACTTCTGCAAGAATTTCGAGTCCTTCTTTTCCCAATCCCTGAAAACTGTATGGGGATGTGCGCGGTTTGTATGCCCCGCCGCGAAATATCTTTGCGCCGTTTGAAGCGACGGCCTCGGCAATTGTGAAGCACTGTTCGCGGCTTTCGACAGAACAAGGCCCGGCCATGACCACAAACTCTGGTCCGCCGATTTGTACGCCATTTATGTCAATTACTGTGTCATCGGGGAAAAACTCACGGCTTACCAATTTGAACGGCTGAGTAACATGGATAATATCTCGAACACCGACAAGTGTTAGCAGACGGTCGGCGTCGACTTGGGCCTTGTTCCCTGTGACACCAATGGCTGTCCTTTGCGCACCGGGCATAGGGTGCGCTGAAAGTCCCATCCGTTCTATCTCTTTGCAGACATGCGCCACCATTTCGGGTGTCGCGCTGGTTTCCATTACGATAAGCATCTATTTCTCCACATGTATGTGCTGTCTGGTTAGGCTTGGGATGCAAACCAAAGTAGCATTGAACGATATCTGGATTGTTGACATAAACGATACGAAAATTCGTTACATCTCCTCCGGCGCGGCAAGCCCAAGCAGGTAAAGTCCTTCCTGTAGGACAATCCTCGTAGCGCCGACCAAAGCAATTCGGGCGGCAGATAATTCGGCGTTAGCGGATATGATTCTGTCAATTCTTCCTAACTCATCTTTCCTCTGATAGAATTTATTAAATGCCCCTGTAAGTTTAAGCAGATAATGTGTGACAAAATAAGGGTCATACTGCCGCGCGGCGTCGGTGATAGCGGTCGGAAAATCAGCGAGTAGTTCTATGACTCGCTTCTCTTCTTCTCTTTCAAGTAACGCATAGTCGACTGTCGCGTTCACCGGTTTGCCATAGTTGCGTATGAGCGAAGAGAGTCGGGCATGGGTATACTGAAGATACGGGCCGGTCTCGCCATCAAAATTGAGTACTTCTTCCCAAACAAAGTTCACATCCGTCTGGCGACGAACCGACAACTGTGAGAAAAGCACTGCGCCGACGCCGATGGATTTTGCGACTGAGTCAAGATTAGCAAGTTGAGGGCTTTTTTCTTTGATTCGCTCGGTGATCAGCTCGACCGCCCGGTCGATTACGTCTTCAAGCAAAACAATATTGCCCTGACGCGTTGACATCATTTTGCCGCTGAACTTCACCCAGCCAAATTCTATATGTTTGACCTTACCCGTCATCCGTTCTGATTCGGACAAATTCTCCGCCTGCTCAAGCAAATTAATGACTTTTAAACATTGCCTGAAATGATCGGCTTGGGCCGAGCCGACAACATACAGAGATTCATGAAAATAATATGTCTGCCACCGGTAAATAAGTCCGGCAAGGTCGCGGGTGATATAGAGCGTTGCGCCATCCCGCTTTTTCAATAGCGCTGGCGGAAGATTAGGATCATCGAGTTCAACAATGAGCGCACCTTGGGAAACTTTGGTCAGACCTGCTTTTTCAAGCCGTCCAATGACCGAATCCATCTTATCATTAAAAAATGATTCTCCGATTACCAAATCAAACTCGACTCCAAGCATTGAATAGATTCGGTCAAATTCAGCATGGGAAATTGTTTTGAATTTCTCCCACAACCGCACAGCATCAGGGTTACCCTGCTCTAATTCTTTGAATGCTTCGCGGGCCTGATCGTTGAGCGTCGGATCGACTTCGACTTCTTTGTGAAATCGGACGTATAGGTCAAGAAGTTTCTTAACGCTATTGCCTTCGAGAGTTTTATCGTCTCCCCATTTTTTGTAGGCAACAATCATTTTCCCGAATTGCGTCCCCCAGTCGCCGGGGTAATTTATTCCAGTGACTGCGTAACCGAGCTTGAGATAGATCCGCCGAAGCGAATTGCCAATTACGGTTGAGCGCAAATGCCCGATACCAAATGGCTTGGCAATATTGGGAGAGGAATACTCCACCAGAAAAGTCTTATGTGTCCCAACAATCGACTTACCATACTCCGTCCCATCGGAAATGATCGTACGTACCGTCTCCTGTCCAAGACTCGATGTGTCGACCACAGCATTCAGGAAGCCGTTCACTCCGACGCACCGTATCGACATTTCTTTGCGGCCTTTCAGTTGTCTATTAATCTCCTCGGATACCTTTGCGCTGACCTGTTGCGGAGGTTCTTTAAGAAGTTTGACATACCTGAAGATTGGAAACGAAAAGCGTCCCATTGTGGCATCTTTTGGCTTTTCAAGCTCTTCATATATCTGAGTCTTGCTGAATAATCCAGAATCGCCGACCTCTTGGAACTGATCAGGATATAACCGTCGGAATGCCACAGACGTGGCTTCTGCAAAACTTACTCTATATTTATCTTTTGTCATTACTTCCATACGCTTCCAATCTCTATCTGCCAAATATCAGCTAACATCTTGCGGTTCGCAACTTCAATGTTCTTCTGAATAATGGGACTTGGAAACGAAGAATTACGTGAGTTATCAATCAATAGCCCTGCGTAATGAACGAAGCAGTTGTCCGACCGCTTTTCGCCCTCCGGCGAACGAGTTATCATTGCGAATCCGCTCAATTAATGCCGAGCCAATCACAACGCCGTCGCTGTAGCGAGTCATGAGACGGGCGGTCTCAGGTGTCGAAACGCCAAAACCCGCAACAAACGGCTTGATTAGGTCCTTTTTGAGCTTTTTCAAGTAAGACTCCGTCTCCGCGCTAAATTTCGATCTGGCTCCAGTCACACCAGCGACTGTCACCGCATAGACAAAATCAGTCGATGATCGGTCAATCAATTTAATTCTCTCTTTTGAGGATGTCGGAGCCACTAAAAATATGGAGCTGAGCGAAGCCTTCCCAACTGCCTGTCTCAGTTCACCACTTTCTTCTACTGGTAAATCCGGTATGATTAACCCATCTACACCAGCATTTGAACATTCCATACAAAATCGCTTCAGTCCAAAAGCTAAAATCGGGTTGTAGTAGCCCATAAGCACAAGCGGAAGATTGATCTTTCTTCTTAATTTACTGACATCAGCTAGGATACTCATTAAGCTGATATTATTTTTCAATGCTACCTGTGATGAATACTGCACCGATGACCCATCGGCCAAAGGATCTGAAAACGGGACGCCCAATTCTATTATGTCCGCGCCGGTATCTACGGCCTCGTATACCAAATCGAGAGATTGCGCCCGGGTTGGGTATCCTACGGTAAAGAACGGAACAAGCAATTTTCGCTTGCCGCGATTATTGAGGAGATGGCCGATTTTGGTCATTTTTTGACGGGCTTTTCTTTGAGAATTATCGGGAGGTCCTTGTCACCTCGTCCGGAGAGACATACCACCACTCTTTGCCTGTTGCTGAATTTAGCAGGGTTGTTGATAAGATGTGCCAGGGCATGCGAGGTCTCAAGCGCCGGAAGAATCCCCTCAAGTTTTGTCACAAGTCTGAGCGCAGACATTGCTTCTTTATCAGTAGCTGAAACATAGACCACACGCTTGGAATCCTTGAGGTACGAATGCTGAGGTCCAACCCCCGGATAATCAAGTCCCGCAGAAATTGAATGTGGCAGTGTTATCTGTCCGTGCGTGTCGAACACAAGATAGCTGAGCGAGCCATGCAGAACGCCCGGCTTCCCTTTTGTAAGCGTGGCGGCATGCTTTCCACTTTCGAGGCCATGACCCGCAGCTTCGACACCAATCAATCTGACAGACGTGTCACCAAGAAACTCATCAAAGATTCCGATGGCATTCGATCCGCCTCCGACACAGGCGATAACTACATCGGGTAGTTTCGACCACAGTTTTTTTGCCTGTAATTTTGTCTCTCGGCCAATCACCGATTGGAAGTCTCGAACTATCATTGGATAGGGATGCGGGCCAACAGCCGATCCGATAATATAAAAAGTGTTCTGAATATTTGTTACCCAGTCACGCATTGCTTCGTTCGTGGCATCTTTGAGCGTCTGCGAACCGGAAGTCACCGGAATAACGGTCGCTCCCAAAAGTCGCATCTTCTCGACATTGGATGCCTGCCTGACAACATCCTCAGCCCCCATATAGACCACACACTCAAATCCAAAGCGGGCGCAGACGGTAGCGGTCGCAAGTCCATGTTGACCAGCGCCGGTCTCGGCGATTATTCTCTTCTTCTTCATCTGCCGCGCGAGAAGAATCTGCCCGACTGTATTATTGATTTTGTGCGCCCCGGTATGATTGAGATCTTCGCGTTTGAAGTAAATCTTCGGACCGCCTATATGTTTGGTCAGACGTTCGGCAAAATAGAGCGGTGTCGGCCTTCCGACAAAGTCAGCCAGATGCCCCTTAAGTTCACTTTGAAAAGCTTTGCTCTTTTTGATCTTAGTGTACGCTTGCTCAAGTTCCTGCAGCGCGAACATGACTGTCTCCGGAACATATTGGCCGCCGTATGCCCCGAAACGGCCTCGCTTGTCAGGCATAGAAAGTCTCTTATTTGCCATAACGTATCGCATTACACTGGGTGAAAAATTGTTTAAGCTTTTTCTGTGATTTGACACCCAGCGAACTTTCCACCCCGGAGTTCACATCGACTATCATGGGACAATAAGCCTTAACTGCTTTTGCAACGTTATCGGCATCGATTCCGCCGGCTACCATAAGATTCCGCAGTGGGGCTGCGGGCCTAAGCCTCCAATCAAAAGGTTTCCCCGTACCTCCATGTTTTTCCTCTGATGTATTATCAAGCATTATTATTTCAGCTTCACTTTCGGCTATTGTCAAAAAGTCTTTCTTGGTCCGAACGGTAAACGACTCAATCACTTTCAGCCCATTTCGCTGCAGCGTACGAATGGTCGAGTTGTCACGTAAACCATGTATCTGCGCAAAATCAAACCGCAACTTATCTCTGAGCCGTAATATAGTCTCCGTTTCTTCATTTACAAATACCCCTACACTTTGAATAACGGGCTGCAGGGAACGGACAATCTCCTTTGCTTGCTTTTGAGAAACGAAGCGAGGCGAGCGATTAAATAAGATGATGCCGATAAGATCGGCTCCAAGTTCAATCGCATAACTCACAAGAGCCACATCCTTCATCCCACAGATCTTGACTTTAAACCGTTTCAAGCCAAGCCCCTCAATTCATGGAGAAGCGAAACCGGATCATCTGATGTCATGAGCGACTCACCGATGAGAAAGTTATTATAGCCTGATTTCTGGAGCCGCGATATGTCCTTATGCGCAAAAAGTCCGGATTCTGCCACACGGACAACGGATTCCGGAATTATCGAAGAGAGTCCTTCCGCAGTCTCAAGCGACACCGAGAAATCGTTGAGATTGCGATTGTTTATTCCAATGATATCGGCACCTGCAGAAATCGCCACAGCAAGCTCCTCTTCGTTATGAGCTTCGACAAGACAATCAATATCAAGTTCTTTAGCCAATTTCAGATATTCCTTCATAGTCTCTACCGGGAGCAAGGCGGCAATAAGTAATATAGCATCTGCGCCCATATGTCTCGCGAAATATACCTGATATGTGTCAATAATAAAATCCTTACACAGAATAGGCAACCCCGATGCTCGTTTCGCTGCCGCAAGATAATCATGATTACCAAGAAAGAAGTTTTGCTCTGTCAAGACAGAAATTGCTGAAGCCCCGCCCTCCTTATATTGTCGTGCGTATCGCGCCGGATCAAAATCCTCAACAAACACTCCTCTTGAGGGGGATGCCTTTTTAATTTCAGCAATAATTCGTACATCATTTCTATGAGAATTGCTCAGGGCGTCTTTGAAGGAAATACGAGGTTCTTTAATTTGAAGATTCTTGAGCACATCAAGCGGCAAAAGCGCTTTCTGACGTTCAATCTCAATTTTCTTCGCCTCGCATATCTGCCGAAGGATACTTTCGCTCACACCTGAACTCCTTCGGGGATATACCAACCGTGGGAATCTTCTCGTTTGACCTCAACATCTTTAAAATAGCGATAGTATAGAAACGACGATACCATATAAAGACCTGCGGCGATACAGAGCGTCGGAGCATAACCATATTCTTCAATCATCTGCCCGCCGACGATTGCCGAAAGCATCCATGACCCCGTCCAAGAAATCATGAGCAGGCTGTTCACAAAGCCCTGCTCGTTTTTCTCTGCCAATTCCATGGCGAAATTAGTTCCAATCGGAACTCCCAAATTCATAAGTCCTCCTCGAGCAACAAATGCAATCAGCGCAAGTGGCAGGTAATCGGTGAATGCCAATATAAGCATAAAGGGAATAGACAACAGCTCGGTCATGACGATCGTCCTGACGAGTCCAAACCGTCGAGTAAGGAGCGGTCCTGCCAAAGTCCCAATAAACATTGAGGCAGTGACAAGGGCGTAAAACAGACCAATCACTTTGGGAGACAATCCAAATCTGTCCCGAAAGTAAAGATTGAGAAAGGGAATTATCATTCCAGCCCCAACTCCGACCAGAAAGCGGGCAAAGATAATCTTAAAATAGAAGTTACCGCGTTCCTTAAGCTGTTTGATAGAAATCCGTATCGGTTCGACGTCGTCCGTTAGCGCTTTTGCCTTTATCATTGAAAACGGAATAAGCGCGGTAAGCCCAGTCATTACACCGAGGATCATCGTGTATCGGTATCCCAAGAGAATGTCTCCGGTGTAATCACCCAGTACTGTCACCAATGTGCCTGCCCCGATTGCGCCCGCCATTCCCGAAAGCAGAAGAACCGCAAATCCTGCTGAGAAAAGATATGTCCGCTCCTTTGGAGTCGAATTCCTCATATAAAACGGAGCCGAAGCAACCCTGAAGAAGGTATATGCACAGCCTGCGAGAAACGAAAAGCAGACAAAAAAGAACAGTTGGCTCTGGTGAATCAGCAGAAGACTGAATCCCGCAAAAACAACACAGCTGGCCATCAAAATCGGTTTCAATCTAACCCACGCAAGAAGCAAAGCGACGGGGATAGCCATAAGGGCTATGCCCCCCGCTCGTCCGGCAATCACATTCCCAATCTCTCCTTCACTTATTCCGCGCTCTCTTAAATACAAATTCAGCAAGAGTTGAAACACTTCAAAATTAACGCCCATGAGAAACGAACCAAGCAGGAATAACCGCGCATTGCGGGAGAACATTTTGACATGGGATAAATATTCTCTGAATGTACTTGTAGCCCCAACGTGTGTCTGATGCCGCTTGGATTTACCCTGAATATTAGTTGGCATCTACCCGCACTGACTCGGCTACCACCGCGTTGAGTTTTTCTCGTGCATCACCGCTGTCAATTGCCTCCGATGCCCGCCCGGTTCCATCTCCGATACTGTCTGCATGTCCGGCCACATATAACATTGCTCCAGCATTGAATATGGCAGCATCACGACATGCGCTCTTCTTTCCATTCAGAACATCTTCAAGAATAGAAAGATTCGCCGACGCATCTCCGCCGGCCAACGCGCCTTTTGGGTACATGATCAGACCGGCGTCCGTTGGCTCTATCGATGCCGAATTGCGCTTTCCATCTTTGATTTCAATATAATCTGTAATTGCGGAGACTGAAAACTCATCAAGTCCATCGCGCCCATGGAGGACCAACACGTGCTTAGAACCAGTCAATTCCATAACATCGGCTATCAATGGCATTAATGATCTATCATACACACCGATAATCTGGCGTGTGACCCCGGCCGGGTTCGTCATCGGACCAAGAATATTAAATACCGTGCGAACACCGAGTTCTTTACGAACAGCAGTAGCATGTTTCATTGCCGGATGGAAACGCGGAGCGAACATGAATCCGAATTTGAGTTCCTCGATTGATCGCAATACACGCTTTTCTCCCGGGTCAATAGCCATCCCGGTTGCCTCAAGCAGATCAGCCGAACCGCATTTTGAACTGACTGAACGATTTCCGTGCTTGGCGACTGTCGCTCCAGCCGACGCCGCAACCAGAGCAGCCGCTGTAGAGATATTAAAACTATGAGAGCCGTCGCCGCCGGTTCCGCAGCCGTCAACCGCATTACTATCTGAGAGGGTCAATCGCAAGGCATGCCTCCTCATTGAATCGACAAATCCGGCGACCTCAGTCACAGCCTCCCCTTTTTCCTTCAGTCCAATAAGAAACTGAGCTATCTGACTGTGGCTGCTCGTGCCGGACATGATTTCGTCCATGCCCCACGCCGCTTCGGCTCGAGTGAGATTCTCCTTGCCAGAAATTTTCTGAATCAACGAATCAATCATCAAAGAGTCTTGAGGAAATTGTTCAGGATTGCTTTGCCATGAGGTGTCATGATCGACTCCGGATGAAATTGAACGCCATACAGAGGCAGACTTCGATGTTGTAACCCCATAATGACACTGTCGTCAGTCCAGGCAGTTGTTCGGAAGCACTTCGGCAATGTCGACGGCTCTATCATCAGAGAATGATAACGTGTGGCCGTAAATGGCGAGGGAATATCTTTGAAGAGCGCTGCGCCATCGTGCTCGATCTGCGATGTCTTGCCATGCATGAGGGTTGGCGCATACACAATCGAACCGCCATACACTTGTCCAAGCGCCTGATGTCCCAGACAAACGCCGAGGATTGGGATATTGCCATCGACCTTGGTTATGAGCTCGTTCATAACACCAGCGTTCTCCGGTCTTCCGGGACCCGGCGACAAAACAATTCCCGAAGGATTCATGGCCATTAAAGATTCAGTCGTCTCGGCATCGTTGCGAATGACAGTCAATTCTGCCCCCAACTCGCACAAATATTGCACAATGTTATAAGTAAACGAGTCATAGTTATCGAGCATAAGAATCATTTAGAAACGTCCCCAACGATCGCTTGGATGACACCCTGCGCCTTGGCTTCTGTTTCCAGAAACTCTCGACTTGGATTGGAATCTGCCACAATTCCGGCTCCGGCCTGAACATAATACGCCTCTTTATTTTTCACTATAGTTCGAATCGCTATACATGAATCAAGGTTCCCCCAGAAGTCAAGATAGGCAATGGATCCGGCGTAGACGCCTCTTCGTTGGCCTTCGAGTTCATCAATAATTTCCATAGCTCTGATTTTCGGAGCTCCGGACACTGTTCCAGCCGGAAAACAGGCAAAATGGCCGTCAATCGGCGAGTATTCTTTTTGAAGTTTACCTACAACTGATGACACGATATGGATGACGTGCGAATATTTTTCAATAGTCATCCGCTCCTTGACTTGCACACTTCCAGGAACACTCACCCTGCCGACATCGTTTCGGCCGAGGTCGAGCAACATCGTGTGCTCGGCAAGTTCTTTTGGATCGGCAAGCAAATCGGCGATGTTTTTTTCATCTTCAGATTGATTCTTACCTCGTTTTCGAGTCCCAGCAATTGGCCGTGTTTCAATGAGGTCATTCTCTATACGAACCATCATCTCCGGCGAGGAACCTATGATTGAACACGATCCAAAATTGAGCAGGAACATGTAAGGCGAAGGGTTGATGCGACGAAGTCTTCGATAGACGGAAATTGGAGATTCACCGCTTGTAATTCTCCATCGGCGAGAAAGAACAACCTGAAAGATGTCTCCTTCTTTGATATACGATTGTGCCTTCTTCACCATTCTGGTAAACTCTGGTTTTCCGCAGAGCGAAGTCAGCGACACTTTCGCTTTTTGCTTGGCCCCTTTCGGCAAGCGAAGCGGGGCCGCAAGACCTCTGACAGTCTGCCCTATTATTTCCACCGCCTTCTTATATTTATGTTGCAAGCCCGACGCATTCTTTTCATTGAGTATATTTGCAATAATCAACAGCTCTTGTTTGAGATGGTCAAAGACCAGGATATTATGATAAAAACAGAAACGGCACACCGGCAAACCTATTTCGTCGTCATTGCTGCTTGGAAGCCGCTCAATCCATCGTATGGCATCGTATGAAAAATAGCCAACCCCTCCTCCGGTAAAACGAGGAAGTCCTTCGACTTTTGCCGGTTTATAGACCGCAAAAAGTTCTTTAAGAAATATAATGGTCGGCATAGCTATTATCTGACGCTCCTTGTCCTTGAAAACAACAACTTCGTCTTTGCTCCCTTCAATTTTGAGATAAGGGTCAAAACCGAGAAAAGAATAGCGAGCAAGTTTTTCGCCGCCTTCAATCGATTCAAGGAGAAACGACTCTGTCTTCCCTTTGCTGAGTTTGATAAATGCCGAGACCGGCGTTTCCAAATCCGATGGAATGCGAACAAACAGCGGAATCACATTCGCCGTTTTATTAAGTTTTCGCACTTCTGAAAAACTAAGCATCAGATTTCGGCTGTTCCTTGGGCAATAAAAGACACTGGCCCCTTTATGCGCACGATATTGTCATCGGCGCTCCATTCAACCATAAGCGTACCCGTTTGAAACTGCACTTCGCATTTCCTCTCAATCAATCCGAGCATGACCAGAGCGCAGACTGAAGCAGCGGCTCCGGTTCCCGATGACTCGGTCTCTCCGACTCCACGTTCCCATTCTTTCACTTCAATTTTCTTTCGGTTGATCTTTCGGACGAATTCGACATTCGTGCCGTGGGGAAAGTAGCTCGAACTCTCGATGTCCGAGCCCAACTCTTTCCAGCCCGATGGAATAGCATCACAGTGAACAATGCAGTGCGGGTTCCCAACCGACAAACAAGTAACTGGTACTCGTGTGCGGCCAATAGCCAACGTTTTGTTTATAAAGTACCGCTCTTTGATTCTCATCGGCAGCGATTTGGTCTCAAACGACGGCTCGCCTATCCCAGCCTCGACTATTTGTGATCGTCCAATATTCTTACCAACTACGACACTATCAGTTGTCGTAGCGGTCTGAATCGTGAACTTCTTTGTACGCGAATATTTCAGAGCCAGAAAACAGCCGGCTATGCGAAGACCATTTCCTGACTTTTCAGCCCATGTCCCATCAGCGTTGAATATGTCGGCTTTGATATCGGCCGTTTTACTTGGCGAAAGATACACAACGCCGTCTGCCCCCACACCTTTGTGGCGATCACAGAGAAGTCTGGCAATACCGCCGATTTTAATCTTATCGATCCTCGTCTGATTTGACTCGATAACCAAAAAATCGTTTTCAAGAGCATGGTATTTATGAAAGTGAGCCTTCACAGAACAGTTTCCTTGTGATACGCACTATAAGGACGATTGAACGGAGGAAAAAAATTCTTCAATTATTCGAAATCGCAGTGTTGAAGAGGTCGGCTAATCGGGTAATGCCCATGACTATTTTCTCAGGCGTTGAATTTGAGAAGTTCAAGCGAAGCGTGTTGTCCCCCTCTTTATTCGGGAAAAAGGGCTGCCCCGGCACATAGGCAATTTTCTTCTCAAGGGCCTTTACAAGAAGCTCCCGTGTCGAAATCCCTTTCGGCAATTCCACCCAGAGGAACAGCCCGCCGTCTGGTTTCGTCCATTTGATGGATTTGGAAAACGTTTCATCCATTGTTCTCAACATCAGGTCTCGTTTGGCTTTATAGTCGCGGCAAATCTTTTGTACATGGGGCTCAAGCAGTCCTTGATGAACAAACTCATAGAGCACATACTGTCCGAATGTATTGCTGTGAAGATCGGTCGCCTGCTTCACCCGCTCCAGTGGGATCAAGAGCGAATTATGCGCATTTATCCAACCGATGCGCAGGCCCGGCACAACAAGCTTAGAAAATGTGCGAAGGGCTATCACACCATCACCGCCAATAGACTTTATCGACGGAACACGATCACCCTTGAAGCGGAGATCACCGTATGGACTGTCATCGACAATCGGTATGTTGTATTTGGCGGCAACTTCAACTAGTTGATAGCGCCGCTCAAGAGAGAGCGACGTGCCTGTGGGATTTTGAAAATCAGGAATTGTATATATGAATTTTGGATTGCATTTATTAATCTGCTCTTCAACCTTTTCAATGTTCATACCATTTTCATCAAGATCAACCGTGCAGTATCTGGCATCGTAATAGCTGAATACCTGAAGCGCGCCGATATACGAAGGATTGCCGGTCAGCACATAATCTCCGGGATTAATGAAAGCACGGGCAATGAGTTGAAGGCCCTGCTGAGAGCCTGATGTTATAAGTATGTTCTCTACTTTGGTGGCCGATCCGCGGGCAGTTGCTCGTGAGGCTATTTGTTCACGAAGCGGCAATATCCCCCTGGTCAAAGAATACTGCAAACTTGTCGATCCATACTTACTCAACACCTCCGGCATAATCCGGCTCATATCGGTGAGTGGAAACATTTCTGGTGCTGGAAGGCCGCCCGCGAACGAGATAACATCGGGATCTGAAGCTATTTTCAGTATCTCGCGAATGGCCGACGGCTCAAGATTATTAACAATATCTGTTAACTTCCAATCCGCGGCCGATTTTCCGTTTATGAATGCTGTCATACATACTCCGTATCTGAATCGCAAGCATACTTTCAATTAAAGCCCGATGCGCAGCTCTTTCATGCCCTTGCGAGGCAGGCATTAATATATGCTATAACTACCACGCTCTGACAACAAAATATATGCACTTTCTTTTGAGAATCAGGCACCAATGCTTGATATTACATCAACAATACAATATCATAATATATGCCCTGCAATGACGTATCAGAAGTCCTGCATTTGAACCTTGGCTTTGACGACAAGGTAAAATCGTACACACTGCAAAAAAAGACGTGCGGCGGATCTCTGGGAATGCCATCGCTCATTAAGGAATGGGTCTCGTCGCGGTCTGCCGATGAAATACTGAAGACCGATTATGATTCTTTCCTCCAGTCACAGACAATTCGTACTGTCACCGGAGAATTGATCCATCTCAAACATCTTGTCGCAATCCAAAAAGGGCTTTCGGCAATGCTCGGCTATTCCAAATCGGGTCCAGACGACGTCTGCTTTATTGATTCGATTGCATCTTCACCCGATGGTATTGAGATGACCGCTTTGATAAAAATCGACGTCATGACTGAAGAGATAAAGGGTTGCGGCGGCTGCGGTTCATGCGGCTCTAAATTTGTCGCTCCGGTTTCAGAATAAGCCCTTCTATTCTTAAATTGACTGTTTACCCTGCATGTGCATCCGGCTCAGTGTAGAAGAGCGAATCCTACTGGTTCCATTTTCCAACAAAAGCTCGTTTACCAAAACATATATACTCCTCAAAATGCCTCTTTCTGCCTGTATTTTGATAGGTATAAAGTACGTGGAGTGCACCGTGCCCCTCAATGCTATAAGCTGACGACCTGATTAAAACTCAAAAAAGAAAGGACTTCCATATCCTTTTTGAAGAATACAATCCGACTCTCAGCGCCATTGGCATAATGGTGGGATTTTATATCATGGCGCGTTTGGTTTCTCAACTAACTCGGAAAGCAAACGGAGAAGAAAGTATAATCTCCGAAGTGCTCATGGCGATAGCAATATTTATCACCCTGATTTGTACCTGTGTCATCGCGTATAATAGCACTATTGGTCATGTAAATGGGTGACTACTTGATGCTCGTAAACTATGGCGCCCCGCGGAATCGAACCGCGGACACACGGATTTTCAGTCCGTTGCTCTACCAACTGAGCTAGGGCGCCATTCACAAATGAAGACGCCAATTTAATCAGATTAACATTCAAGTCAACAGATAATTGTGTGGCTAAGAAAGCAGTAACCAAACTGGGATTATAATACCCAGTGGATTGAGCGACTCCATGCGGTAAATGCTGTCCGCACAAACGAAACTTCCCGAATAAACTATCGAGGTTGAAAAAACGCGCGGGTTGTCGAAGGAGAGAGAAGAGCTCCAAGCGCGCCAAGAGAGAGCACCAGGAATACGATATTCATCGCTTCCCTCAGCCCAAAAAGGGCAAGGACGACAACCAATCCGTTCAAAACTACGAGTCCGTACCATCCCCAAGGGCGATTGTCGCGATAGGCAAAACAAAGCGTTATCATGACTATACCTGCCAGGAGGAACACGAATGGCGTGGAAACCCCTTCGTAATTTCTATCAAGAAACCCAAGCAGTATTTTTACCCCGCCATAGAGAATGAACATGATGGAAAAAATATAGCCATACCATTTGGCTACCGTAAAAGTCATCGGTCTATCCGTGGTTGTTGCATTCATCAAACTTCACCCTTTTCATACACACATTTACAAACTAACATAAACGATAACATAATATACACGGCTAAACCTTAAAGTCACCAACTATCGCTGCGCCAATAAAACCCGCGTCGTTGCCAAGAGACGCCTTCGCCACCCGAAGATTGCTGACTGCCGGTTTGAAGGCTCGTCTTCTAATCTCTGCTGCCACGGCTTCGACAAACCCGCCGCCCCCATCGGCGACGCCTCCACCTATTACTACGATCTCCGGATTCAAAAGATTCACAACACTTGCCAACCCGGCTCCCAAATATGACGCTGTCTCGTTTATGACCTGAAGAGCCACCTCGTCCCCCTTTTTGACTGCTGCAAAAAGTTTACGGACATTCAGATTCGAGAGCGATCCATCCAGCACGTCCTGGAAAATCGGCGTAAGTCCATGTTTGAGATGCTCGGACGTTCGCGCCATGATGGCTGCTGAAGAGCAGAAGACTTCGATACACCCTTTATTGCCACACCGGCACAGAGGACCGTTGTAATCTATCGTCATGTGCCCGATTTCGCCAGCGGTGTGGTTTGCTCCGCGCCATAATTGTCCGTTGAATATCACGCCTCCGCCCACCCCGGTGCCTACTGCTACGCACACAACGGAATTATACCCTGCTGCTGCTCCAAATCGCGACTCTGCCAGCGACATCATATTGACGTCATTATCTACATGGACGGGGAGGTTCAAGCGTTGCTTTAAGATTCCGCCAATTTCCATTCCCTCCCAACCAGCTATGTTGGGAGACTGACTGATGACTCTCCCAGTTTTGCTGTCAACAGAGCCGGGGGTCCCGACGCCAAGCCAGCGTATGGTGTGCTCTTCTTCTGCGGCATGGTAAAGAAGTGACTCGGCGATATTGGTAACCAAGTGTATGAGCGGCTCGGCGCCCTTTTCGACAAGGGTCGGCTTTTGCTCTTTGAAAAGCACTTTCCCCTTATCATCCACAAGACCGTACTTAATACTGGTTCCGCCGATATCAATCCCGGCGTAGACAAGGTTTTCTGACATGGTATTCGCGCTGTTACATCTCCATACAGTTTAGATCAAAGCACTCCGGCAAAGGATGTGAGAAGAGGCGATGATAGATCGCATACGAAATGGAGTCAACAAGAAAAGAGGGAGAGCATATCCTTCTAATAGGCAGCTTGAGAGCCTATGCCCTCGCCGACGATGGCTTGCGTTTCAGGACAAAAAGCGCCACAGTTGTCATCGTAACGACAATTACAGCAAGAATCAGGTAGAGCCAGCCGACACTGACAATTTTTTGCTGAACAAGTACGGGCAGATAGCGAAGTACCAGATTAACCGCAATAGTCAATGCAAGCATCTGCGTGACCGCTTTGACATTCTTGAGGGCTAGAGAGCTTCCAAGAAGTGCGCTAGTCGCCGTGTGAAATAGAACTAGAAACGATCTTTCGAGAAGATTCATGGAAAAGAGCGGCGTAATCATGCCAACCGTGAGATATATAGCCTCGGCCAAACCAAATCCAGCTCCGGTAACGGCTCCGATTAGCGAAAGTCTGTAGTTTTTGACGGATTTCAGTTTTTGAAACAATGCGCTTGAAGCAAGTTTGAGTATTTCCTGAAGCACACCCCCGACAAAGGCAGGCAGAAGTGACAGCAAATATATTGACTCCCCATCGCGTATCGCCGAAAGAATCATCTTATTTATCAGATATTTCTGCAGAGGCACCAGCGTCCAGATAACCGGCAGGAATAGTAACAAACCTATGATGAGCGCAATACCAGCTTCCCTCACGGCTATCTTCTTTCCTGTAAAAAGAAAAAATGCGGCAATCGCAATAATCGAGTAAGCAAAAGCGTGTGGAATCACTGCCACTAGCGAAACTAAAATAGAGCTGGCTGTTTGGGGATTCTCCTGCTGTCCTTTCGCAACAGAGTCCTGATAAACACGAATTTTTTGTTGGGGAAAATCAACTCGGACAAGCCGTTTGTCGGCTGTAAAATAAAGCTGGGTCACTTGCGGCTCTGTAAGGTGAATAATAAAGACCGAATCGAATCTATTCTTCCACAATTCTTGATACATAAAATATGGAATTGTCCCGATCACTCTGGCCGTATTTCCAGCCTGAGGCATGTAAATCGAATCCACTATTGTGTCATTGACTTTAAGGGCCCTCATTGCCATCAGGATCTCGAGTTGATCAACAAAATTTGGCTCCCAAGCGAGGATAGTTTCGGGGAGGGTGACATTGACCGAAACGTTCTCGCCTCCTCGGGTGAAAAATCCCTCGATTGTGTTCCCGTCTCTTAGCATCTCAAAGGCTTCAGATTGTTTGTTGGCAGTAATCTCCAGTTTGTCACCAAGATATTGGCCGCTCGGAGAAATATAATGTTCTCCGATAACAGAGATATCAGACTCTACTTCGAATATGCGATAGTCAATTTTTAATTGTTCCTCAAAGACAAGAGCCGGGCGATCATTGATTTTTGTATTCCTGACATATTTCGAGATAAGCTGGCCGAATGATTTGTTGCCTGAAGAAAATGTCCAGAGACGTACTTCCCCGACAGGACGAAATGATTCCACCGATTCCGATGCCGCCACTGTGCGGGAGGTATCGCCAACGCTGAACGCTGATACTGCCGCAAAGTACAGGATACAGATAAGACAAATGATAATTTTTAGACTCTGAAATAATTGTTTCATGACTGAGGAAAGATAGACCATAAGAGAGTGAAGTCAACCTGTTTTAGAATCGAACAACTCAGCCTACAGCGCCAGTTTGGATTTGAGATAGGTAACAAGAGATGACCGCGGGATTTGTTCCTGTACACCTTCTGCGGCGAGCCATTGACTTCGGTCTTCTGTCTCAGTGGATTTCTTCCCGCCAGCTTTTAGATTTTTGATGGTGACAGTATTTGCGGCAAATTCATCCGAGCCAACCATCACTGCAAACGGAATCCCAACTTTATCGGCGTACTTGATCTGTTTGGTCAAATTCTTGGTTTCTCCGACGTATATTTCTGAAGCAATTCCCGACGAGCGGAGCTCTTGAACGATTTTCAGATATTCAGCTAATTTGTCCTGCTCCATGATTGTCACCAAAACCGACGATGTCGCCTCTCGGAGCGATAAGGCTTTGAGCTCTATCAAAGCGGCAAGAAGGCGATCGATACCAATAGATGCACCTACTCCCGACAGGGGCTGGCTGGAAAAGCGGCTGATAAGATTGTCATACCGCCCGCCAGAAAATACTGACCCATAATCTGGCATGTCGAGCAATGTGGTCTCGAAAACCGGGCCGGTATAGTAGCCAAGTCCACGGACAATTGTGGGGTCTATTGAATATTTTGTGTAATCAATTTCAAGCGAGCCCAATATTTGTTCAATCTTTCTCAACTCCTCAATACCAACAAGAGGGCTTTCAGTCTCATGGTTAAGAGTAGATAAGAGTTGCTCGCAATGTTCCAATGTCGGCTTGCTCAAAAATTCATCCAACCGGGCGATTATGTCTCCCTGCAACTCAAGACCGATAATTTTGTCGCCAGATGAGTCAATTCTGCCGGAACCAAGTTCTCGTAATACGGCATCCTCCCCCTGCTTTTCAAGCTTATCGATGACTCGCAAAACATCCGGGCCCTTGTCCGGTGGAACACCCGCCCATCGGAGAATACCGTTCAGAATCTTTCGGTTTGAAAAACGAACTTTGAAGTTCCTGACACCTAAGTGATCGAACGTCGTCACCATCGCCGCAATAATCTCGGCATCTGCGAGAATATTATTTGTGCCCACGATATCAATATCAAACTGCATGAACTCGCGATACCTGCCCGGCCCCGGTTTATCGACTCTCCAGACGTTGCCATACTGGTAGCGGCGGAATGGAAGCGGCAGGTTCGGCTGCGAAGCCACATATCTCGCCAGTGAGATAGTAAACTCATAGCGCAGCGCCATTTCAACTTTATCGGGTCCCAAAAAGCCAAAAAGCTCGGCAAGCGAATCGGGGCTATAATGCGGTCCAAGCAATGTCTGCGCAAATTCAAGGGAAGGCGTCTGAAGCGGCAAAAAACCCATCAGTTCGAAAACTTCGCGGACTTTCCCCAGCATTTCTTCACGAGCAATTTGTTCTTTCGGAGAATAATCGCGGAAGCCTTTAAGAATCTGCGGTGTTACCCGTTTCGGTTTCTCTTTTGCCATATTGGTGTTCAATGTATGAATTATATTCTTTCAGGAAAGTATTTAAACTGACAACAGACAAACACGCCAAAAATTCCGCTTTCAAACGGACTGTCAATCATTTACTTTTGCCACTTGCATGTCGATGAAAGAAATATATGAGTAAGAATTTCGCAATAACCGGTGTTGGCGGATATATCGCCCCCCGTCATCTCAAGGCAATCAAAGATACAGGCAATAAACTGATTGCCGCGGTCGACCCCAATGATTCAGTGGGTATTCTTGACCGTTTCTTTAATGATGTCAAATTCTTCATCGAATTTGAACGCTTCGACCGCCACTGCGATAAACTTCGTCGAGCCGGCGAAGACCAGCGCATACACTATCTTTCGATATGCTCTCCGAACTATCTCCATGATGCCCATGTCCGGTTTGCTTTGCGTATCGGAGCCGATGCTATCTGTGAAAAGCCGCTGGTGTTGAATCCCTGGAATATCGATGCCCTTGCAGAACTGGAGCGCGAGAGCGGTCAAAAGGTAAATACCATTCTACAGCTTCGCGTGCATCCTGCATTGAAAGCCTTGAAAGCCAAATACAGCTCTGAGAAAAGCGCAAAGAAACACGAAGTGGATCTCACCTATATCACATCGCGCGGAATTTGGTATCTCGTTTCATGGAAGGGCCAGCGCGACCGTTCTGGCGGCCTTGCAACAAATATCGGAATCCACTTTTTTGATCTGCTTATATGGCTCTTTGGACCAGTTCAACATAGCGAGGTGCATTATAGCTCAAGCACCAAAACCGGAGGCTTTATTGAGCTTCAGAATGCTCGTGTTCGCTGGTTTCTCTCTATTGACCGGCAGGATTTGCCTCTTGAGATTGTCGCCAAAGACCAACCGACTTTCCGTTCAATAATCATCGACGGAGCCGAGCTTGAATTCTCTGAGGGATTCACTGACCTGCACACCGAGGTCTACCGCGAAACAGTCGAGGGACGTGGATTCGGTCTCGACGACGCGCGGCCGTCAGTCACCCTCGCTCATGATATCCGCGAAGCCGCATCAATCGGGCTAAACAATAACGCGCATCCAACGCTCGTCAAAGTAATCAAGGACTAACAACACAATTCCCTGTTCAGCCGGCTATTGCGCCAGGTAGATCGCAATAGTATTGGCATCTATTCGTTCTTTTGAGTCGAATGTGTGACCTTGCACTTTTCCGGACTGACCGACATAGACAGCCAAGGGAAAATTCCTCACGTCATATTTTGTCATAAACACCAGACCGGTATCTGAATAGATAAGAAAGTTGATGGAATGCTCTTTTTTATACATGCGTATCTCACCGGGAAGGCTGTACGTGATGCCGGCGACGCGCTGCCGATCTATCAGATTGCTGTCAATCATATCCTGCCAGAGCTGGGAGATTTCGTTGCATGGCGGACATCCTAGTTCCATAAACAAGAGCACTGCCCCGGAATCTTTATAAAGTTCGGCGCTGCTGATTAGCGTCCCCTCCTCAGTCATAAACTCTTCTTGCGGAAATATGGTCCCATTGGTGAAGCTTGTCAGCAATGTATCGCCGTCCATTGAAAGTATCGGCTCCGGTTCTTGTGATCTACTTCTGAGACCCATATAAACTCCGCCGAATACTGCTCCAAAAACTAATATTGCAATCAGAATGATTTTGGAAATGCTTAAAGAATTGTTTTTCTGCTCACTCATCTAATTATTTAGCCTTCTGCTTGAAATCTGCCATTGGGAGAAATTTTGCTTTTCACAATAACACCAAATAAGAGCGCGGGGATAAGATTCTACCTATCCCCGCATTGTCAATCTCTCGATTATCCTTTGTTCAGAAGTACCTAAATTAACAGGACACTATTGGAGGACAGCCGATATTGTTCGAGGGTTTACATGTAGTAACACCATTATGTGTACAACATTTCACAGGGTTCCCCAGACAATCACAGTCGTAAAAACAGTTCCTTGGTAGTGACTCGGCCATTACACTGCCAACGACGAACGCGGCGGCAAAGATTAGAACAAGTCCAGCGATAAGTTTGCGCATATTCTCTCACCTCCTTTCAGAGACAGAATAATGTGTGAATTGTCCACAGTCAACAATTTTGAGCTACAACCAAGTCACAAAAAAAGGCCTCCCATATATATGGGCGGCCATATCATCGATTCAAAATTAAATAACCGATTGTGGGGATAAGATTCTACCCATCCCCGCATTGTCAATCTTTCAATTATCCCTTGCCCTGGACTACCTTAATTAACAGGTAATTATCTGAGGACAGCCGATATCCATTGTGGGTTTACATGTGGTAACACCATCAAACGTACAGCATTTCAATGGATTTCCCATGCAATCACACCTGTAAGTACAGTTGCCCGGTAACGGCTTGGCTGCCATTACACTGCCAACGACGAACGCGGCGGCAAAGATTAGAACAAGGCCAGCGATAAGTTTGCGCATATTCTCTCACCTCCTTTCAGAGACAGAATAGTGTGTGAGTCAGCGACAGTCAACAATTTTGTATCACTTTCACATCATAAAAAACGGCCGACCATATCGATGGACGGCCGTTCTATCAAACAATTTCACATAATCGACTAAGGAAATATTCCAAGCTGTGCGTACGAAACAGCGATTTTATCAATCACCGACACAAATGCCGCCGTGCGCAGATCAGGAATTTTTTTCTTCGACTTCTTCACTTCACGAATCACATCGTACGCGTTGTACATCGTCTCTTCAAGTCCTGAGTTGACCAGATCAATTTCATCGGCCCCGCGAATAATTAGTCTTCGTTCTTCCTGCGAAAGTCTTCGACCAGTGATATTTTCGATGGCATCAAGTAAACGAGTGTTTGTGCCTTCGTCAAAACGCTTACTCATCCGTCCAAAGCGGACGTGACTCAGGTTTTTGAGCCATTCAAAATATGAAACGGTCACTCCGCCAGCGTTGGCATACATATCAGGAAGTACCATGATGCCGTTCTTGATGAGAATATCATCGGCATCAGAGGTAGTGGGGCCATTGGCGCCTTCGGCAATAATTTTCGCCTTGATCCGCCCGGCATTTGCCACAGTTATCTGGGTCTCCAGCGCCGCTGGGATGAGAATATCACATTCAACCTCGAGAACATCTATACTCTTCTTAAGATTTTTTGCGCCTGCAAAGTTCAAGATCGAACCAGTGGCCTTTCGGTGCGCCATCACGGCATCGATATCCATTCCCTTCGGATTGTAGATCGCGCCTTCGAACTCGGACAAGCCAACCAGAAGCGCGCCAGCTTCCTGATGGAATTTTGCGGCATAATAGCCGACATTGCCAAGTCCCTGCACGGCGACTTTTTTGCCTTCAACACCGGGCGACAACCCGAGCGCTTTCATATCGTCGGCGTATGATGTTGCTCGGGTAACAGCAAAAAAGATACCTCGTCCTGTCGCTTCGGTTCGACCATTGATACCGCCTTGGGCAAGCGGCTTGCCGGTTACACAGGCCGCAGCATCCAATTGCCCCGGGTTGAGCGCGGCGTAAGTGTCAACGATCCACGCCATTTCACGCGGGCCTGTTCCATAGTCCGGAGCCGGGACGTCGATGCCGGGCCCTATAAAATTCTTTTTTACCAATTCTGCGGTGTAGCGACGGGTTATTCTTTCCAGTTGTTCTTCAGTGTAATTTCGGGGTTCAATCTTAATCCCGCCCTTGGCACCTCCGTGTGGTACATCGACTACCGCGCACTTATACGTCATAAGCGCGGCCAAAGCTTTTACTTCATCTTCGTTTACCATTTCGCTGTAACGAATCCCCCCCTTGGTGGGAAGTTTATGATGGCTGTGTTCGACTCGAAAGGCCTGAATTATCTGAATATTGCCGTCTTCGAGGCGCAAGGGAAACTTGAATTCATAAATGCTATTACACATCTTGATCTGACTTAAGAGCCCGGGATGGTATTTGGTATGCACAGCGGCCTTATCAAAAAACGCTCCCACGGTCTCAAAAAATGACAAATGTTGCTCGGCCATATTCTCCTCAGTGCGCCCGTGGCTGGCAGGTCTCTGCTTTATTTTCACTGCCGCTGCAGTTTTCATTTAACCCTCCAGGGACCACGTTTCTGTCGTTCAGTGGACTCTTTCGCGCTGTATACTATGCTGTCTGAATCAAATTCGCAAGATTCATTTTGAGAGATATTCACCTCGGAAACACTCTTTTTAGGCCGCAAGGCTCCGTGGCCAACCGATTTATTTGCTTTTTTTGACTTTTGTAGTAGACTTAAGAGATACGCTTGCTCACACAAGAAACGAGGAACAGCCATGAAACTCAGTGTCGTTATAATAATCGTCATGATTCTGGTATCACGCCTTCAAGCAGAAGACTTGCAGCAACTGGGAGGAATTGACAAAAGTTTGCTCGAAAGGATTTCATCTGACTACGCTAAGTTGGGAGATAACAAGGGAATTGTAAATATCGTGACCAATAACGAGATAAACGCCCTCTCCCTTAACCGAGAGAAACTCATTCAGCACGACAAGCTGATGAACTTCAAACTCAAAGCTGGAGGCATCACGAACCAACGTAGCTCGGGGCGATGCTGGATGTTCGCCGGGCTAAATACAGTGGCGCCGGATGTGGCTACACGCTTAAAGACTGCCGATTTTGAGTTATCTCAGCCATATCTGACATTCTGGGATAAACTTGAAAAATCAAATCTTTTCTTAGAACAGATTATCAGCACCGGGAGCTTGCCGACAACGGACAGGGTGGTCGATATGCTTGTCTCTGACCCGACCGGCGATGGCGGCTGGTGGAATTACTTTTCGGATCTCATCCAAAAGTACGGTATTGTTCCGCTTACCGCTATGCCTGAATCCAAACAATCTGCCTCCACTGGCGCGATAAACACGCTTATCAATCGTAAACTCCGCGCCGATGCTGCTGAGCTTCGTTCCCTGCACCGCAATGGAACATCAATCGGGTCACTGCGCAAAAAGAAAGAAGCAATGTTGGCTGAGATATATAAATTGCTTGTCTTTAGCTATGGCAATCCCCCGACTGAGTTCACCTTTCGTTATGAAGCCAAAGACTCCACCCAGGTATTGCCCAAAAAATACACGCCGCATTCGTTCTACCGCGAATATGTGGGCGGGTCCCTGCCAGACTATGTTGCTTTGATGGACAACCCTAATTACCCCTACGACAAAGTGTTTCAGCTCGAGTTGAGCCGCAATATGGCCGATAGACCAGACATGACCGTACTTAATCTGCCCATCGACAAACACAAGACCTACGCCCTAAAAATGCTTCTTGACAGCCAGGCTGTTTGGTTTGCTTGCGATGTCGGACATGAACATATCAGCGATTCGGGCTTATTGGCTAAAGATATCTATGATTACAGCGGCATTCTTCAGACAGATTTCTCTATGTCCAAGGCAAACCAGCTTGCCTATGGAGAATGTTCACCGACCCATGCGATGGCTTTTGTTGGAGTTGACACGGTTGCAGGAAGCCTGCCCGCGAAATGGCTTGTCGAAAATAGCTGGGGAACAGCAAAAGGGGACAAAGGCTTTTGGTACCTTTATAATGATTGGTTCGATCAATATGTCTATGTAACAGTTATCGACAAAAAGCTCCTATCAGAAGAAGACACAGCCAAGTTAAGCCAGACACCAATTCTCCTGCCGATGTGGGAGCCATTTACAACAGCTATTCGCAAGATTGGTAACTAAAAGTGGCAGTCGGATTAAAAGACTCGCTCTTCCAGCGGTTGTCTGACATTTATTCTTCGTCTCGCGTCTCGGCTCAACCGGATGAGCTTGCTGTAGCCTCAAAAGACGAATCCGCAAACGCGCCCGTCTTGCCGGTCGCTGTAGTCTGGCCGCTCAATGCCGAAGAAATTCTCCGCACGGTACGACTATGCATTGAGACCCGCACGCCAATAACCGCTCGTGGGGCCGGAAGCGCGCTCGAGGGATCAGCTATACCTCTTTCAAACGGAATCGTAATGGATGTCAGCCGCATGTCATCTATTCGGAATTACTGGCCGGAAGACCTTCAAGTCGAAATCGAACCCGGTATCGTATACGACAAGCTCAACGACTATCTCAAACGCGATGCCCTTTTCTTCCCTCCCTCACCCGGCGGCTCAGGGGACTTTGCCACAGTCGGCGGAATGGTTTCGACCAATGCAAGTGGCATCTATTCTGTCAAGTACGGCGGGACACGGGACTATGTTCTCTCCCTTGATGTCGTCACAGGCTACGGTGAACAAGTCAAACTGGGCAATCGGGCTGTAAAACGCTCAAGCGGATATAATCTTGTCGAACTAATGTGCGGCTCTGAAGGCACACTTGGAATTATTACGTCAATCGTGCTGAAGCTTGCTGGATTGCCCGAAGGACGCCTGCAAAAGGCATACAAATTTCCTACAGAGAGAGCCGCCGCGCAGGCTGTGTCGGAAATGCGCCGCTACGGTGTCGATGTTGCAGCCATAGAATTTTTGGACAAACGGGTAATTGGTGCTTTGAATAAACTCAAAAGCTACGGTATTGAAGAAGTTCCGATGCTCTTGCTTGAATTTCACGGCCACCCTTCTTTGCTTCAATCAAGTTCCGAATCCGCAGAAGCGATCTGTTCAGAACAGCTTGGTCTCCCGTTTCAGTTGCCCGAAGGGCAACAGCCATGGGAAATCCGTCATTGGGTGACAGAATCAATCAAGCAACTGCTTCCCGGTTATAGTATTATTCGCAACGATATTGCATTTCCTATTTCCAGGCTGCCGGATATGGTGACGTTTTGCTATACAATTGGGGAGAAACATTATACGCCGATATTCACCTTTGGCCATGTCGGCAACGGCATTCTCCACGCCCTTATGCTTGCTCGCAAACATGACTCTGGAGAATGGAACCGGGCAGTTCGCGCAAATATTGAGATTGTCGAGGAAGCGGTTCGAATCGGTGGCACGGTTTCAGGTGAACATGGCATCGGGCTTGGTTTGAAACTTCAGTTTCTGAAAGAGCATGGAAACGCCGTCGAACTCATGAGGCAAATCAAAAAACAGTTTGATCCGCACAATATTCTCAATCCCGGTAAAATTTTCGACATAGCGTAGCCGCCATTTGTATCTCAAGCATGTCAATCTTTCTTATTTACATTTGAATTTGCCGGAGGCCGGACTCGAACCGACACGCCCCTTTCGAAGCAAGGGATTTTAAGTCCCTGGTGTCTACCAATTTCACCACTCCGGCGAACTTTGAACAATAATGACTTACGCGTTTAGGCACAACGGGAATTTCACCGCTTGTGACCGATTTGTGACTAGTACCAAACTTCGGCGACGCCACCGCCTTCTGCTTATGGGACGCGGACAGATGCGCGTAGCGCAATGTCATGGTAATCGTCTTGTGACCCAGCAGTTCCTTCACCGTCAGCAGATCCACGCCGCTCATCACCAAATGGGAGGCGAAGGTGTGGCGCAGGTCATGAAAGGAGAAGTCCTCCAGCTTCGCGCGGCGGACCGCATTCTCAAACGCCGTCCGCATACTCGTGACGTTCGACCCATCACGTCGTGTAAAGACGAAGCCGGTCGTTACTGGCAATTCGGCTAAGGTGTCTGAGACTTCATCGGCCATCGGAATCTCCCGTGCTTGCCCATTCTTGGAGTCACGAACGTACACCACTCGGCGGTTAAAATCAATATCTTTCCATGTGAGTTTGAGAATTTCACCCTTACGCATGCCCGTGTAGAGGGCCACGGTCAGAATGGGCTTCAGGTGTGTTGCTGCTGTCTGGCCGCTCGACCGTGTCTCTTTCCTCGTCCGCAGTCTGCCCTCGACGTAGAGCCGGTCACTTTGCGGATGTGGATGTCACGACTATACTGCTCCCTACTAGTGCGTAGGCGTGCATATTCGTTTCATCTCCGTGAACCCCCAAAGGATCAGCCTGGTAATACCGTCCAATTCGCGGATAATAGTATCTGTGCCAGTTGTAGGTCAGGTCTCCGTTGGTTTCTCTCCACTGCCCGGGAGGCTTACGGCAAATACGGGTGGTCTTGAATGACCTCTTTGTCTTGCGGTGTCTCCTTGCACCACTGCAAGAGAGGCATTAACTTTCATATTGTCTACCAAGACAGAACGTCACTCTAAATGACAAGCTACAGAATTTTCGCATTCTGATTTGTTTCCGGGCGAAAGTTTCGATGTATTGTCTCGAAGCAATGGTACACAGAGGCACTTTCACCAAATATCGCAATCAATTCATGTGTGGATTCGTAAAACACGAAGAAATCGTATGTGCACTGAAAGGCCAGAAATTTGTGTTCAAAATAACCATCAAGAGAGGTCATTATTAAATTGCTATCAAATTCTGGGATAGAGTCTATTAAGTTAGAATTGTAGAATACTAACGCTTCAGAATGAACGGTCTGCAAAACCTTCAATACAGTCGATTCTGACGTACACTGGATTATAAGATTCTTAGCGGACTTTTGTCCTACTGTAACATCTCGATCCAACCAGTTTGGAATCTTAGATTTAGTTAGAACTGAGCTAATATCTTCGGGTTTTTCATAACATAAAATGGTCTGGGCAAGAAGCGCTTTGGTGGGAATATGCGTCGAGTAGAGAGCCCGACTGAGTTCACGCAGGCAATTCTTACCATCAGAGCATTCGACAATTAATCTCGAAGTCTGGTCGGGGAAATTACGTTTCTTGGCCTCTTTTGCGGAAACTGGTAAGTCTAAGGAAAGTCTTAGCATGAGTTCTCCTACTTGAAAAAAATTCTAAGCCACTTTATGAGTCGTCCATCCCATTCCCAACCCTTTCGATGTTGAGGAGAATCAAACCGAATAAAGTCTCTTATTCTACCGACATACGGTGGAGATCTCTTGGAGGAAACGGACCAATAACACGTGTCAAGTAGCCTCCTCCCAATGTCGACGCTGTCTCCTTCCATGTATCCTTTGTCCAAAGAGCGGCGAATCCTCCCATCGTTCCGTAGAGTGGTCTGAACTGGTCATCTTCACACTTGTCACTCTTTTGGTTGTATTTACTTGCCCAATAGTCTACTGCAAATTCCCCGTAATTCGTGCCGAAGTACTCGCCGTCGAGCCACGGCTGAATAACAGGAGTGACTTCACTTCCCCAGAATGAGCTAAATTGGTCTGATAATCCATTCAGTGCGATCACAATTCCCGGCCTCCACGAACTTAGCCCCGTCGGATCAATATACCTGAGCGGACTATTGAGGGCATAGGCATACATATTCGTTTCATCTCCGTGAACTCCCAATGGATCGGCCTGATAGTATCTGCCTATCCTCGGATTGTAATAGCGGTGCCAGTTGTAGGTCAGCCTCGTCTCGCTATCCTTCCACTGCCCGGGAAAGCGAACATAATTGCTTGTTGAGGTGACTTCATTGTAGATAACACCAAAGGGATAGCTCCTGGACTTCCATCTGACCGTCTTGGCTGAATCGGCCAGAACATGCGGCGTACCCAGATGGTCGGTCAGATAGTATTCTCTGCCGCCCTGCGAACTGTTGCCAAGCCGTGCAATGGGGACGCCGTTGAGGTAAACGTAGTCAGCCTGCCATCCGCCCGAGCTGTAATACTCGGCCAACTGCTGGCCATCAAGCGCCGGAATAAAGTAGAAAGTAGCTCCACCATAGCTTTTCTTGATTCGCCGATTCCAGGCGTCATAACCTGAGGTGACGGCCGCGCCACGTTCATTCCCTGCACGTCTTGCCAATTACAGTTCCTTTGGCTGAATCAATATGGCACTCAGCTGGCGAGGAAAGCGTCAAGTCTTGAGCATAATACCAGTTTTCTGTAATGCAGGTATTTCGCTTCGAGTACCTAATTTTAACCGGGGTCCCCATTAGTGACGTAACTTCATATCTTGTCATCCCAACCTCAATTTTGTGATAGTTCTTGCGGAGAGTTTTTAGCCGAACGTAGTACTCAGTTGAGCAGCTAAGAGTTAAACAGCAAGTGAACGCAATGAAAATTATTGGCTCCTTCACTCTCAACCCAAATTTTCTCATCCGCCATTTGCTAAACCAACATTTTCCCGCCCTCGAACGACGTTTTTAACTCTGGCCATCGATAGTAAAAAAACAAGACAACGAAAGGTGTGATAAAGACGATTCCCAGCACAGTGGTTTTATAATCCGTTTGGGGATACCAAAGTTGGCTTAGGAAAAAATAAAGAATCCCAAAAACCCAAATCAGTCCTATCGCACAGTTACGCAAATATAGCGAAGGAAATGGTGTAGGTGGTTCATACAATTTCACTCGAAGGACCGCAATCATGTAAGTTAAAAGTGACATTGATAAAATGCCAAGCGATACAAGACCGACCGGCGGTCCAACGAAAATGCCAACCACCGCCAGCGGAGCGGTCATGGCATACGCAATTTGATTAAGTTTCTGTCCAGTTCGGTCTTTCTCAATCGCCTTACGAGCATCGACCTGATGCGTGCTAAGTAGGTAGGACATCATCGCCTGCCATTCATCTTCGGTACAACGATGGAAAACTTCACCAAATCGTATATTCAGTTTTATCGTGAGGTCGGACTCACCGAATACTAATACTCGCGCAATACCCTGCTCAACTAATTCTTTTATTTTGGCGAGATTAACCTCTTCTCCATGGCCGTCGTGTTTGTTGGCATGCAGGGCTATTAGTTTGTTTGGAACTAGTACTTCGGCCACTTTATCCCTCGCACAAATTCGAAGCCTGACCCTCTGTTCGGCCAGCCCCATTGAGGTTGCAATCCGGGGTATCTTGGTCCGATTACAGGCTGCCACCAAGGGACACTTATCCTTTGAACGGACGTGGCTAGGTTTTGCGGAGGTAAATTGAGAGCCGACCTCGCCTCAAAACCTAGACCATAGGGCGGTCCCGTGGTTCTGCTCCCAGCCAACCAAGTGGGATTTGCTTTCGGCGACCCACTGAAATAGTTCCAATAGCTCCTTGGCACATTACAAACTGATTGCAGTCCACGGGCTCCACTCAAAAGACCTGCCGTTGCAGTCCATGTATCTGGCGTCCATAGTGCGGCAAATGATCCTGCCGCAAAATCTACCCAACTGCCACTCTGTGCATATCGAGCCGACCAAAACTCTGAAGCAAATGCACCATGGGTCGTTCCGATGTAATCGCCTCGTTGCACTGAACTAGGAAGGAGCGACCAGAGATAGTCGGATGCGGCTTGTATACCATTCATGATGGCAGAAACTTCCTGATACCGTGAGAAAATAGATGTGCCGGTTGGATCCGAATACCTCAGCGGGTTATTGAGGGCATAGGCGTACATATTCGTTTCATCTCCGTGAACCCCCAAAGGATCAGCCTGATAATATCTGCCTATCCTCGGATTGTAGTATCTGTGCCAGTTGTACGTCAGTCTGGATTCGCTCTCTTTCCACTGCCCGGGGTAGCGCGCAAAATTGGTAATCGAGACCGTCTCGTCAAAGATCTCACAAAAGGAACACTACTTTGTTTTCCGGACAATTGTCTTATCTGTGTAATTAGTTGCGTAGGAAATAAAACGCGATTCATTCCCCACAAATTACGCGAGTGACAACACCTGTGCTGGCGTCAATGTAGCAACGAACCGGAGCAGGGGCAGTATTTAACAGACCGCCAGTGTAGTTCCACGAGTACAGCCATACAGTATCTTCTGAAAAAACAGCTATACTCTTAGGAATGCCCATTATATTGAGAACTTCCTGGTACTTCATGCCGACTTTTAGTTTATTGCATTTATCAAGCCTCTCTTGGACTTCTTTTCTATTGCAAGCATGTAAGAGAAAGCAACCCGCGATAATAATGAGCCAGAACGAATTCTTTATCATTTGCACTCACAATCTTTGCGATCGGTCGGCAGTCTGCCGTTGAAGAAGTTCCTCAGAGATGTCTCGAAACCTCTCCAACCCGCCCAAAAATACCAAACATGCCAGTTTACGCCCAAATCATTAGAGAAAAAGTCTTGAGCGTCAAAGGCTCCTTTCTCTCCCGTTATATATTGGTGGATTTCTACAGCTAAACCTGAGTATTCTCCCATTTGTCCAATCACAAGAAAATGTCTCATGTCTATAACCCGTTTTGGATCGGCAGGATCAAAAACGTAACGAAACCTATCATCAGGTCCTTCAGCACTTAAATCACCTCGTGGGTTTCGATCAAATTCGTGGATAACATCTTCAAAGCTTCGGCCCTTAATGTGATTAAGAAATTCACAGTAGGTTACAGCCTCGTTTGAGTGTGCTGAGAGTTCTACTGGATCATCCCAAAACCACTGAAATATGCGGCCATCCTTATCGTAACGGCTAATTGGATTGCCACCAGTGTACGCATACACATTTATCCCACCATTCAGCCCAATCGGATCGGCCTGATAGTACCGGCCTATCCTCGGATTGTAGTATCTGTGCCAGTTGTACGTCAGTTGTACGTCAGTTGTACGTCAGTTGTACGTCAGTTGTACGTCAGTT
>JAWXAN010000073.1 GCA_034439475.1 Candidatus Zixiibacteriota bacterium | reverse complement strand
ATCCCCTGGCAGGGGCGCCAGACAGCACAGAAAAGACGTCAGGATCACAAGAATCCTGACCTACTTAGGACTGACGGCACTTCTTAATTCTTCGTGCGGAACGTCCCAGTCGCGCACCGTAGAGAAAGGGAACGTAAGATTGCCACGCCTGCCCGCCGTGGAGGGTCGCGTATAAGAATCCGCTCCTCGCAACGACATGCTGGGGAATTTGCTGATGCACAAGGTTTTTGAATCTACCGGCGGCGTTTGGCGACTGATTTAACCCGGGGCGGCTTCCGCACGATAATCTTCTTTCTCTTCGCCTTTTCCATCTCCTGTGTGAAGAGCTTTTCCAAAGTATACGACGATGGAGTATAATCGAGAAGACACAACTCAAAAAGCTCATCGACCCGGTCGATGTAATGGAATTTAGTCTTGCGGATAATTTCCCGGGGCAGGTCTTTTATATCTTTCCGGTTTTCTTTGGGGAGCACGACGTTATAAATCCCGGCACGATAGGCCGCTGAGATTTTCTCTTTCGCCCCGCCGACCGGTAAGACGCGTCCGCGGAGCGTCACCTCGCCGGTCATGGCAATATCATTCCGAATGGGACGCTCGGACATCACCGAGGCAATAACCAGACAGACCGTAATGCCAGCAGAGGGACCGTCTTTGGGAATGGCGCCTGATGGAAAGTGAATATGAATATCGAATCCGTTGAAATCATTTGAATCAATGCCAAGCATATCGGCCTTCGATCGGACATACGAGTGGGCGGCCTGAATCGATTCGCGCATTACATCGCCGAGGGAACCGGTTGTAATGATATGCCCCTCCCCTTTCATCTTAAGGCCTTCGATGAACATGAGCTCTCCACCCGAACCCGTCCACGCCAGTCCTGCGGCGTTGCCGATCTCAGGGAGTGTTTCGGCTTTTTCAGGAATATAGATTGGGGTACCAAGATAGGATTCCAAATTTTTCTCGTTAAGCGTCCAGCTTGTGCGCTTATGCTCTGCTTTTTCCAGCGCAATTTTCCGGCAGATTTTTTCTATTTGACTTGAAAAACCGAGCAGTCCCGCTTCCTGCGTATAGTTCGTAATGATTCGTGAGAGGGACTTGTCGGACATGGTAATCTCAGAACGAACAAGGCCATGCCTTTTGAATAGACTTGGCAGGATATACTTCTTGGCAATGATTGTCTTTTCTTTTTCGATGTAGCCCGGAAGCTCAATAACTTCCAGTCTGGGCACAAACTGCTCAGGGATTTCCTCGTATGAGCGGACCGAACAGATGAAGAGCGCTTTGCTTAAATCGAAAGGAACGCCAAGATAATTGTCGAGAAACTTCCCGTTTCGACGGCTGTCCACTACTTCCAACAAAGAAATATTGACCGAGGAATCATTATCCACATTGAAATAATCAATGTCTTCGATAAGGATAAGCGGATCAGATGTCGCGCAGTTGCGGAGCAGTCGTATAATTCTCCCCGGATTCGCCCCCAAAAATGTCCGCGGACTTCCTTTGAGTTCAGTGGCATCAGAAATGCCGCCGACCGATATGCGGATAAACTCTTTCCCGAGCGCCTTTGCTATTGCTCGGGCAAGCGAGGCCTTCCCCGTTCCCGGCGCGCCGACTAAACAAAGTGATGGCCCTTCGTCTACCCCACTCAACAGCTTTCGCACTGAAAGACGCTGCAAAATTTGTTTTTTCAAACTGTCAGGACCGTAAAAGTCAGTAGAGAGAACCTTCTCCACATCGACTATTTGATATGATTCAGGCGAACGTTTCCCCCATGGCAAATTGAGCAGCCAGTCAAGATACGCTTTGGTAACGCCGTATTCAGCCGAGACCGTGGGAAGCTGATTCAATCTATCGAGTTCTATTTTTGCGCGGTTTATGACTTCCGGGGGGAGATTATCCGATGTCTTTAGCATCGCCCGGATACGGCCCAATTCCTTTTCGTCGCCGACATCTTCGCCAAGCTGTTTTTTTATCTCCTGTAGCTGTTGCTTCAGATACTGTTTCCGCTGATCTTCCTCAATCCGCCGTTTGACATTTTCATTGATATTGAGAACGGTTGCCACGCGGCTCAACTCACCGTTGAGATAATGCAGCAGTCGCTCGTAACGAACATCAAGAGCGCATGCTTCGAGCAGGTCTTGTTTTGCGCTGAGCGAAAAATGAAATGATGCCGCAACCCGGTCGGCAAGCAGCGAAGGCTCTTCAAGATTTAACTGTAGCACACGCGAAAGTTCGGGCGAGTAGATCGGATCAAGCTGCGTTATTTCGCTGACGATAGATATGACTTCAGATATCTTCGTTTTAACGGCTTTGCTTGCATGGAGCGACAGTTCAATCTCTGCCGCCTCGGCAGTCAAATACGGCTCATATCCCGTTGTCGAGAGTATGGCCGCGCGTGTGAGTCCTTCTATCGTAACTAATTTTGAACCACCGGGAGCGTCTTTAACATCCCGAAATTCGGCAAAGACGCCGACTTGGTGAATTGGCTGGCTCTCCGGAGTTTCCACTTCGGCGTGTGAGTACGATGCCACAAACTGCCGCGCGCTTTTCACACAGTCTTCGAGCAGTCTGAGGTTTTCTGCTCGCCCGATCTGGATGGTAAAGATCATACCGGGAAAGAGCACACCGGTCATAAGTGGAAGCACGGGATAAGTATGCGGCTTTTCTGCGGTTTGAAGGGGCAGTCGATACTTGCTTTTTATAATCATATTTCCATCCATGCACCCGCAAAGGGCGCAATATGTTCCGTTCACGCGCTTGTAAATGGACGCGATCCGCGTTTTCTTTACCCCGTCCGGTCGGATAACCAGAATTGCTCTATTTAGTATCGGCTATGGAGGCCATTTGGTCAAATCATTAGTCATAATATACCAAAAATAAGTTACCGTAGAAATGTCGTTAGCTTATGGCTGGATTGCTGTTACCATCGATAATCAGGCCTCTAATTTCATAATCAGGATGCTCGGCCAACCGGCCCATGTTAAGCTGGATCTTGGCCGGATCAAGACTAAGGCGGTAATAGCCAAGTCGGTTATTTTCGACCACCGGCCAGTCTGAATGCAACGCCCCGGTTATCTCATTTTTCATACGATAGAGGTATCTGGCCTGATTAAAGCCTATTTCGATATCATCTTTGTAAATCCAGCCGCTTTCTCCTTTGACCCTGGACCAGGCCAGTTTGGTCAGGTATTTGAATGATTTGCCAGTCAGGCGAACCGGGACACCATTGACTTTGATAAGATAACGTTCTCCTTCAAAACTGCCGTCGATTTCAAGACATTGCGGGGCAGTCTCAAGAGAGCCGAACGGCTGGGTAGATGGTGTGGAATGCATGTAAACCTCCTCTTTGTGTTGTTCTAATTTCTCGATGATATGTTGTAATTTGACCGGATTTTTGATGAGTTTCTCCAATTCTTCCCGAGGGAGAGCGCCGAGTTCCTGAAGCGATTCTATCCCGGCGTGACGCAGCGCTAGAATATCCGACCGGCTAAAAGCGGTCCCCAGAGCGTAGCGCATCTCGCGGTACTGAGGCGGTAACCCGTATTGGAAGCTGAAAGCATAATCGACTAAAAGCGCCGGACGGTTCGAATCATGATCAATGGCCCGTATGAGAGCTGCCAGCGCCGTCATCAGGTGAGCCGCGCTTTCTCCCAAAGCCATCACTTGTCCCAGATGTACCTGATACGTCTCTTCAAGTTTTTGGGCTTTGGTCAGGTTTGACCAGTCATGCATCAGCAAAAGGGCTTTGAGCGCGGCGACGGTACGGTACGACAGAGGCTGGCGGCGATGATTCTCCGGAAGCAGATAGCCGACTTCTTCAACCGAATAATCAAAACGACTGTAAAGCTGTTTAATCCAATAATTATCGCTCTGCTCGCGTCGGGTCAGGATACCTGTGGGAAGACTCCAATCGGGTGAACTGAGCGCAAGAGCCGCCCAGCCAAAGAGCGTCTCAGGATAACCCTCTCTGAACTTGGCCAGATAATGCCGGCTTGAGGCATACGAAAGCCCCGATGACGAAACAGCGCGCCCAAGCGGGGTGACCGACCATTGCGAAGCCGACGATGACTCGACGGTCAACAGACCAGTTTGAATTAGGGTATTAAGAGCCGAGGCAACATCCGATTGGACAACTTTTTGTATACAGGGACTTTCTATTCCCCAGAGCATTTGACTCAATACCCGATCAAAATCGGCCTGATCAGAAACAAGCCCGGACACGATAAAGTCGAGCAGTAAATCTTCAAAGGGAACATAGGGCAGAGTCGATGCCAGCGATGGCTCGCCGGTCGGCGAAATATAATTCTCCCACAAAATATCCCGTTCAAACTCCGATTCCGCCAGCACAATCGCTCGGCCCGGTATGCCGCTCATTCCCAGACGGCCGGCGCGTCCGGTCATATTGTCAAACTCGGTTCTTGTGATAGGACTCAGCAGAGGCCGGTCGCCGTAACTGCTCGAGGCATATTTGACAGTCTCAAGATAAACCGTGTCGGCGGGAAGATTTACCCCCATCGCCAAGGTTGTGGTCGCAAAAAGCACTCGTATCTGCTTGTCGATAAAACCCTGCTCAATGACTCGGCGCTGGTCAGCCGAAAGATCGGCATTATGGAAAGCCACTCCGCGGCTCAGCGTCTGGGAGAGTGAGCGGACCAAAAATGATGGCTCCTCCCCCTTTAATAAATCAATTGCCTTTGTTGCCGAAGGCCAGTTGACTGATGCCGCCATTTTCATGGCCAACTGGACAGTCTCCTGGCGGGATTTTAAAAATAGAAGGGTCGAGCCGCTGGTCTGCTGAATTTGGCGGGCCAAAGCCGCCAGCCGGTCGCCGCTGTTGTAATAATCGCCGCTTCCATACTCTGATTCAAAACTTTCAAACGGCTCGGTTTCATCCTGCCCGCTGTTATATGAACGAAGCCTGACCTCACCGCAGGCCGCCACTCCGCGAAGCAGGTCAACTGGCCGGCTTAACTCTTCAACCCAGTCCGCCCCAAGCCAGCGGCATAGTCTGAGCGCGCCGCTCTCTCCAAGCGCGGCTGAGAGACCAAGCAGGGTCGGGCGATAATGGGAACTGAGGATTTTAGTGAGCAGACGCTCGACCACTGCTCCGCGCCCCGGCTCGGCGACCATTTGAAGTTCATCGATGACGATAAGTCCGATATTGCCCAGACAATCAAGATGCTGGGTCAGGAGACGGTCAAACTTTTCATAGATGACCACCGCAAGGTCATATTTACCATTGAGAAAGGCTTGATCCGACTCGGAATGATCGCCGGTGACAATGCGGCAATTGACGACCAATGTCCCATAAGTCTGGCGCAAAGCCGCAAATTTCTCTTCGGCCAATGATTTCAGCGGAAAAAGCAATACCGCCTTTTGCCGGGCGGTCAATGCCCGCACAGCCGCCATTTCGGCACAAAATGATTTGCCGGACGAAGTCGGCGCAGTAATCACAAGATTGGCGGCGCGTGAACCATCCCCCGGGGTGCCGAGCAGTCGTTTTCGGATAGCCCGTACCTGCACTGGCAGAAGGATGTCCCCTTGGCGCTGGCGCCAGTGCTCGATTATGCGAGGGGGTATACCATACCGCTCAAAATCGGCCAGCCGCATTTTTCCCTCTTTCCTGTTTCACACTGTTTCCCATATTAAAACTATTCTCCGTTCATCACCGACTGCTACATCCCGCAACTGGAAAAACCGCATGAAGGGCAGCTGCAACAGCCCCCTTGGCGAACCATGCCGCTGTCACATTCCGGACACGTGGCGGCATTAGCATAGGCGTACTCGCGTAACTCGCTGGCCGGGGGCAAAAACATGCTATAAACCTTCCCCGTCTCTGCCATCTCAGCCGAAACCGCAGAGATATATTCAGAGCCGGGTATTCCCGATTTCTCCTCCATATCCCATGGGAAAGCGACACCTCTTTCCATCTCTGACATCTGATCCTCCTTTATCTGAAAGCCTCCCGATAGGGTAACACTACTAATGGCCACTATACTGCACATTTGTGCACCAGTCAAGTTTTTTTTATCTTTTTTAAAAGAATTCGTGTTGATTTGCAGGCAGGGCGGACGTACGAACCTGGACTCCGCACAGTTCTGTATAAGGAACGACCGAAAGAAAGAGAAAGCGCGAATGCTGGGGAAATACCGGCGCAAGTTGAAGTCTATCAAGGGACAGCCGGAGAAGACAATCAAAGTCTTGACAAAGTCGATATATTAGGTATTTTGTAACTAACATTCGCACAAGAGATTACTTTTTGTAGCCACATACTCCACCCGCCGCACATAACACCTGAGGTAGAAATGACATTTTTCGAGAAAGCCCTTTCCTGCAAACAACTGATTGCACCGACTCTCGTTATTTTGAGCAGTTTCGCAATCCCGGTCAAGGCCGCTCCCCCACAGATAGTCCTTGGAGACAGAGCAAGGAGCTCTGAAAACATCGGCGATGCCTCGGCGGTTGATATTGTGCTGGCCAAGCCAGCAGATCTGGGCAATGACGGTTTCGCGCTCTGTCAGCGTACAACCTATAACTTCAGCAACTTCGCCGGAACCGACTGCTGGGGATGGGAAGAGAACGGTAAAGAATATGCCGTCATGGGAATCTTTAACGGAGTCGTCTTTGTAAATATTACTGATAATGATATCGTCGATACTGTCATGGGTCCGCAGGGCGGCTGCGGCGGTACGCGCTGGAGGGACATGAAATCATACGGCCATTACCTCTATGCTGTCTCGGAATGCACCGGAACAAATCAGGGCTTGATGATTATAGATATGCAGTATCTCCCCGATTCAGTCAAATTTATCAAATCATTCAGTAGCGCCGGTACCGATGTCACATGCCACAATCTCTCCATAGACACGGCCAAAGGATTCGCCTATCTGTGCAAATCCGGTTATTCCGGTTTTCGTGTCATAAGCCTCGCTGACCCAGAGAATCCGGTTGAATTTCCGTTTGTGAATACCCAGGACATCCATGATGTTTTCGCTCGCAACGATACGGTGTGGGTCGCCGAAGGCAATCGCCACACCTTCTCCATATACAATATGGCAAACAAAAATGCCGCGGCGCTGATCGCCCGAGTAACCGTACCCGCAGGCGGTTATGTCCATAATGTCTGGCCAACGGCCGATGGACGCCATATTGCGACAACCGAAGAGACAGTTGGCAAGACAATTAAATTCTGGAACATTGAAAACCTTGCAAACATCCAACTTGTGAGCACCTATCTCGCCCCAAGCGGTTTGGCTCACAACGCCCATTTTGTAGGCAACCGCTGTTATATTTCACATTACGAATCAGGTGTCGCTGTGGTTGACATCTCAACTCCCTCTTCTCCCGTAGAAATAGGCCGCGTTGATACGTACTCAGCGGGAGAAAGCGGCAATTTCAACGGCTGCTGGGGCGTCTTCCCTCACACGACATCGGGCAAGGTCTACTCCTCCCATCTCGATGGAAGGCTGGTTGTATTAGAAGGACTTGATGTGGCTACCGACCAGGATACGCTATCCGGTAATCAGGTTGTGGCTCAAGCCTCTACAAAGTTCAAAATCGATGTGAGCATCAACAACAATTTTGGGGTAAGCGATATTGTGATCCCTTTGACTTGGTCTGGACCGTACAATCTGGTTTTTGATTCGATCTCAGTTGCCGGACTACGCACAAGCGGCTTCGGAAAATCACTTATTGCAAATGACCTCCCCAACCGCCGTTCGGTGTGGGAGCTTTCTTCGGTGAGCGAGATCGCCTCCGGATCCGGCCCTGTCGCGAGTGTCTATTTCAGGATGCCGAGCTTTGCCGTTGGCGATTCAAATCTTATTAGCTTTGATCCGGTCTTTTTAATCGGCGCTGTGATTGGCAATAGCTGCTTCAGCCTTGCGCTACCAGTACTGCCAGGGAGCGTTAAATTGCCTGCAGTGTCAGCGTGCTGTGTCGGCATAACAGGCAATGTGGACGCTGATGCCGGCAATGTTGTCGATATATCCGATTTGACGGCACTCATTGACCATCTCTTTATCAGTCTGGCGCCTCTGGTTTGCTCAGGAGAAGGGAACACCGACGGCTCATTGAATAGTGTGGTCGATATTAGTGACTTAACAGCGCTGATCAACTTTCTCTTCATTTCACTTACTCCACTGCCAAACTGCCTGTAAATTCAGTAAGTCTATCGACATATGTAAAGAGCCGGTGAATGACTTCACTGGCCTTTTCTCTTGGAGATCATCCGCCGACTTTCGCCCTTGGCGAATCTTCCCGATGGTTTCACAATGTCATTCCGGTCCGCCGCGGCGAACCGCACGAAGAAGAAGATGGATTCCAGCCTGCGCTGGAATGACAGCACAGGGAGAACTGAGATTGGAGATTATTCGCCCAAAGTAAACTTAACTTTAAATTTCACCCAAACCGGAACAGGGTTTTTATTCTGAATTGCCGGTTTGAATTTATGCTGTTTTGACACGGCCATAGCCGCATCGTCAAGAGACGCGGTTCCGGAAGATTTATAGACCTTTGAATCCAGAACGGATCCATCTTTACCTACTAGTACCGCTATCCAAACGTCTCCCTCGATGGCAGCCTGACGAGCCAGACGAGGATATTCAGGTTTAACCTCATGGATCATTTCAGCTTGAATCTCGACGGGAACAAATTCATCAACCCCCGGAATATAATCATCATCTGCTATATCCACCACTACATCTCCGTCGGCGCCCATGTCTGGCGCAGAGATATCGGCAAGATCATCTTTAGTGGCCAGCACAACATCCTCTTCAAGGACCTCATCATCAGCGACAGGCGTCGGGATACCAACCTTCGGCTTGTTCACTTGCGGTGTGACCTGCACGTCAGGCGGACGCTTGACGATTGTTGGAGGCGGTCCAAGGTCAGCCACAGTTCTAATGACTGTCGGGGCAGGCGGCAAATCGCCGTCGCCTATGATGGCCGAGTAAATCCATGAAACTACTATGATGCCGAGCACAAAGCCTATCGTGACAACTGTTCCAAAAAGGAAATTTTTCTGATATTTGGCTTTGAGTTCGTATGCTCCGTAAGGAGAATAAAGGGCGTTATCAACATCGGATGGCATATTACATTCCTCTCAAAGAAATCATCGCTTCAACTCTTCGAGGCGAGTTTTCAGCTTTGAAAGATACCAATGATTTCATACAATTTGAAACACTCACATACCAGATTGGTTCCGTTCCGACCGGGCATTTCTCGGAGGTCGGAAACATCACAATTTACCTTCTGCCTGAGCAGCCAAAATTGATTCAGATATAATTTTGTCATCGCGCTCTTCCCATACACCCAACGCATAACGGTAGGAGAATTTGTCCGACTTGGCCAGCTCGTCTGGTTCAACCCCTTTTTGTTTGGCTGTAAATGCATTCCAGGAGCGCTCAATCACATCTATATCATCAAGGATATTCACCATATCTTCGTAGTCGGCATCCTTGTGAATAAGAACGAGCGTATTCAATTTGTCATTCGCTCGATTGCGGGAGACGAGCAGGCCCTGTAATGTATCCGCATAAAAGGCATAGGCAACGCTATCCGGCTTATTGGGGTTGCTTGGCAAAAGCTGCGGGAGATTCTCGCTCGGCTTCCCGATATTCCACCAGTAGCGGCTTTCAGCATCGACACGTAGTGTCAGAAGATTCGATTCTTTCACCTCAACAATAGTCGGATCGTCCTCCATCTCTTTTGGAGGAAGATTGATTTCCATCGCCTGAGGCATGGAGAAGACGGTCGAAACCATGTAAAAAATAAGCAGTAGGAATGCAATATCGACCATGGGCGTCATGTCTATTCGGATAGCAACACGCCGTTTGGGTCGTCTGACACCCTTCTTTCCGCCCTTGGGCGCCCGTTCGCCTACATCACCGGCCATTCAGATCACTCTCCATTCGGTCTATCGTTTCGGAGCCTTAATTATCAAGGTCTCGCGAGCGGTTTGATACTTCATTGACGTCGACATCGCCATCTTTGTTCAAATCGGATCCGTTTCATTGTCAGTGATAATAAGGAATCGCTCAAGGTTATTGGCCTGCATCGATTCCATTACACCTTTCATGACACCAAAACTCGCCCCTTTGTCGGCCTTTATGACCACAAGCGCGCGCAGTATTTTTGCCTGAGCGCGGTGAATTAGCTCAGAGACATTATCTTTCGTTGCTGTACGCACACGCCGGACAGTCGTCTGCTGGTCAATGCCGTCTATATTCATCATCACCTTATCGATGAAATCGACATAAATCGAATCATACTGGGTAATAGTGATATTGATAATATCCTTATCCGGAAGTTCGATCTGGGAATGGGATTCCGGCAGGTCAACGGCGCGAGCTTCCGGTGGTTTGAACTGAGTGGTAGCCATATAAAAAATGAGCAACAAAAAGGCAATATCCACCATCGGAGTCATATCAATGCGGATGGATACGCGTCTTTTCTTTTTTATCGCCATGGTCTGTTACTTGCCTTCTTTCGCCTTCAACAGCTGCATGACTTCGAAAGTCGCCTCGTCGGTCGTGTAATTGAAAGCATCTACCTTGTTTACAAAAAAATTGTAAAAGAATATCCCGACGATACCGGAGAGAAGTCCGCCAGCGGTGTTAATGAGGGCCTCGGAAATACCGACGGCAAGCGATGCGGCATCGATAACGCCGCCTTCAACATTACCTGTTGCGGCGAAGGCGCGGATCATACCGACTGTGGTACCGAGCAAACCGACCATAGTGGCGATGGATGCAATAGTTGACAAGGCAATGAGATTTCTCTCCAGAAGCGGGCCTTCAAGGGCGTTGGCTTCTTCGATAGCGGTCTGGGTTAGGTTGATTCGTTTTTCTGAATCGACTGATTTATCGGCGCGAAGCTCACGGTAGCGCTCAATTCCGGCGCGAAGCACGTTAGCTGTTGTCCCGCGCTGTTTATCGCAGGCGGCCAAAGCGCCATCATAGTCGTCTTTTTGGAGGAGAGTAATAAGCTGTTTGAAAAAGACTTGAACCGAGCTTTTTCCTTTGGCAACCGAGTAAAGCGAACGATAACGCTCGATAACAAATACAAGGAGCATCACGAAGACCATGATAAGGAGCACGACCAGCGGGCCGCCTTGATAAATCGAGTGGACAATCGGATTTTCCGAAGTCCTGAATACTCCATACCAAAGATAAAATCCTATTGCGAACGCTGCCAGCGCGTTTAGCGTCACGAACATTGTTTGTTTAATCACGTAACCTCATCCTCCAGATATATATGCTATTAAATCTCTATTCCTTTAACTGAGATAATAAGAAATCCTGCAAGCGAGAGCAAGATTCCCCATGAGAGCGACCCAAGAAAAGCCCCCGGCCCGTATGATTTTCCAAGACTGCTGAAAAATTGCGTCGCATCGAAACCATACTGCGCTCCGACAAAAGATAATATCATGGCCGCGAAAAGCAAAAGAATCGGATACCATGCGACTCTGAGTATCCCTTTCAACTTCAGCGCGACTGTGTCCGGTGCACCCTTGACTGCATTCACACCGTAGATAACATATAGCGGAACGGCAATACAGGAAATCGTATACAGGATGAGAATGACCCCGGTTATCATGAGGGGAAATCCGGCGCTGAAGACTCGCGAACCAGTATTGCCTATATCAGCCAGAGCGCCAATGCCAGTCATGGTTTCATAATTGCGGGAAACTTTTTTACGCATCATCTGGCTTGTAATAACCTCTTCGTCGGGAGACTGCGAAAATTCTCCGCCTCCGGCTGTGTCCGTGCTGGCGCTGGTGGGGATGGGTACCTCTTCAATCGTTTCCTGATAGAGAGAATACCAAGGGATAAAAAGGGAGAAAATAATCGCGAGACTTGCAATAGTTAGTATGATTTTCTCGAACCGTGAGACACGTTCTTCGAGAAGGGTACAGTTCTCTCGGATAAGCTCCCCGGCTTCGTGTTTGGCATGAACGGAATCCACATATTTTTTCTTATCTGCGTCAGAAGAAAAAAGGTCTTTCGGTTTTCCGGGAAACACCTCGAATCCGATGTAATGAAAACGGTCGTCTTCACTGATCCGCGCAGGTGGTTGGGGCTTCTTATTCTCTGCTTCAGCCATTAACCCTCTCTTGTGCCGGAATCATGAATTCCATCCGGTCAATTGAATTCAAATTTGGTATCGTCCTGTCCTTTTTTAGCGTCTGCATTGTTCGGACTGCATTGCAGAACTTTTCCATACCATTCGAAGGCATTCTTAAAATCATTGTTGGCGTCAGCTTTCTCGGCGACTTTGTCCGCGGCGCGGAGATGATAAGCCTGTGCCATCCAGAGGATAATGTTTAAGTCTCCGCATGGCTTCCCGCCCTTTACCTGACAATTGTAGGCATCCGTTAGATAACCCAATGCCTTGCCATAATTCTTTGTGCAGTCTCCGGCAAAATAGGCATAGCCCAATGCTTTTGCCGCATCGCAGTTGCCCGGCTCAAGAGCCGAGAGTTTTTCAAACCAGGTCACGCCCGATTGGCAGTCCTGAAGTTGATAGAGATAGGTATTGGCCACAAGCAATGTCGCTTTGGCGTCATCGGGCTTTTCTGCAAGATATGTGGTGAGATAGTCAACCGCAACCTGATGATAATTCTTATTTGGATCAATTTGTCCCGTTTCGGTGACAGCCACCGGATCAATTCCATCTTCGCCTGCGTCAAGATCAAAGTCAGTATCAGCGCCGCTTCCACCGGCAATGCTCAATGCCGTATATCCGGCATTTTTATAGACGCCTATACTCGAAGTATCAAGACCCTGCGCGATTCGCTTGTCGTAGTACTCGAGAGCCTTGGGATAGTTTTTGAGGGTGTGATAGGCGACGGCGATATTTTGGACAGCCCGTTTATTGTCCGGCGAGATTTCAAGAGCCTTCAGATAATAGGTAATCGCGTTCCCGTAATCTTTGGGATCGCTGTAATAGAAACCGTCGCCAAGCATGGCATAGAGTTCGCCCGGCGTCACCGCAGAGTTATACGTTTCCGGCTGGGTTTTTACCCAGTCAAGATGTTTTTGGATCATAACCGACGCGCTATCGTATTGCTTCTTGCCCATGAGCGCTTTGGCATAATTGAAATATATATCGCGAGGCTCATAGGGAATGGCCAGAACATTCTCAAAATAGGTCGCGGCATCATCGTAGCCCGAAAGATTATTGTAGGCCATGGCAAGTTCGAAATATGGACGGACATTCACCGAGTCAGCAGGAACTTGGGATAATTCCAAGTATCTCTTGTAGGAACCTATAGTCTCTTTATATCTATTAACGCGATCCTCGCGAGTTTTGGATGAAAGCGCGGCTTTGAAATAAATCTCGCCAGCTCTCCGCCATGCGGGCGCGTAGGTGCTATCTTTGGTAAGCACCTGACGTAGTTTTTCGAGCGCACAATTATAATCTTTTGTCTCAAGGCATGCTTCAGCCCAATGATAATAGACTTCGGACGAAGCGGTATCTATCAGAAGAGCTTTTTCATACGACGCAATTGCAAGCGATGGCACGCCCGAATAGAAGTTGGCATCGCCGAGATTTATATGGTACTCTGCGACGGTCGAGTCAATGATCTGGGCTTGTCTGAAAGCAAGGTCTGCTTCCTGATACTTTTTGCGAGCCATCATGACCAGCCCGTAGCCGTTCTCAAATTCATCCTTGAACTCTTTAGCCTTCTTGCGGCCGTCATCCATTATTTTTTCAGCTTTATCGAGATCGCCGAGTTGGATATAAGACTTTCCAAGGTGATATTGCGCGTCCCAGTTCTTGCCCTTCTTCTCGACTGCAAGACTCAACTGTTCAGCGGCCTTTTGGTATTGTCCGCGGTTATAATAAATTAAACCGAGCAGGTGATAATTGGCATCGAACGATTTATCCAACTCGATATCTTTATTTAAAAGCGTTATGGCGGCAGCGGTGTCGCCTGATTTGAGGGCTTCACTGATTGATGGTTTGACATCCTGGGCTCGAAGAGAACCGGAAACTATAAGCAATAGAAGGCACACGCCAAAGGATGCGACCGTAAAACGACGATGTAAACAGAGAAGGTGGTTCATAAACTCTTTCATTTCGTCCAAAGCTTTCCAAAATATTGTTCGAACTGCCATTGTCAAGAGGTAAATTCTTCCTTCCCAACTATGACCCTATTTTCTTCGCTCCGAACGACCGGTTCGGACCGGAATCGCTTGAAGGCGATCAGGCTGAAGATGAGGATTAATCCAAGAGCGGCGACTACCAAAGGAAAGAGCAAGTTGCTTCCAAACGTGACAAAAATGTAAACGCACGTTGTCAGATTTATCACCACTGCCAGCCTATTTAACCACGCTGTAGCTTTTAACATACGTTCTCATCTCCCTATTTTTACCGAAAAACACGGTATTTATTCCAAAAGATTTGTGCCAGATTGTCATCCCCGGCGCTTTAACCGCATATTATGGCTCAACCTATATGCCGTGGTATTGTTCTCCCTCAGCCTACAGCGAACCCCTTGGATAACAATGAGATATAAAACTGGTCAACTGGGCTGGCTCTAAAAAAAATCAAAATCCACGCATTTACTGCGTTTGAACTCTGCTTTCCTCGTATGATTATCCGAGAAGAGGGCTGAGATTCCTGGCTGGGGCGGTTTGGAATCTTACTCAAGCCAGTCAAATTTGAGCCCAATAGCGGATGATTGCTCGAACGAGAGTTCGACAAATCCTCGGAATTGTTTCGGCTCTCCTGTGAAATTAAGGGCAGGATAGAAGCGCAGAAGGTCTATAACTTCTCTAGTGATTCTTTCAATATCCGTCTCCCCGCGCTGGGGTCTTGTCACGACCGGATAGCCGGTGGAATCAATTACAATCTGGACCGTTCTTTGTCCGCTGAACTGAACGTCCCTCACGTTGTAGGTGAGTTTCCCGCTCGCGGCGTTCATCGGAACCGGAAGGCACATATACCCAAGTGTATCCGGAAGAAAACGAATTCGCCAGCACGCGCTGAGACTTGAATCCCCCTTCTCATTTTCACTTCTCGTCCAGATATTTGTTGGATAGTCTAAATTCGGGTAAAACGATACGACGCAATAGTTCTTCGATGCCGTGAATTTTTTTTCAATTTTGAGCGGGGAGTAGCGTGACCAGTTGGCCGCATTGAGTATCTGTGCGCCGAGCGGCTCCAGCGATGAGAGCATGGTGCGTGCTCCTGTCAATTTTCCTTTTGCGTCAAGATCCACCTCCAGTAGGACATAGTGCAAATTGGAAGACGTGTCCTTTTTGCGAGCTGGGAAAAAGTATGAAGGAAAACTATCCAATGTCGCAAAGTTCACTTTGTTCATCAGGCAGGCACGCATATACAGGCGAAAATCTTCGATGGTACTGTCGCTTCGAACTGGCGCGATAAGCCTTGGAAGCTGAGTCCCAGCCTTCATTAACGCCTTCAGCGGTAGAATCTGTTTTTTCTTTTTCCCCTTGAATCGTCCCGGTTCAAAGGTGAGTGTCTTGAAGTATTCTTTGAAATATTTAAATGTGGTCGTGTCCTCGGGGTTCTCACAGACAACCTTTCCAACCGTTCCATTCTTATTAATCGTAAGGAGCAATGGCATGAGTATGTCTTGAGACAAAATGGGAAGATTGAATCTCTCCCTTGACTCGCTGAAGACCTGAAAAGGCAACTCGAGACCAAAATGCTCCGGGCGCTTTTTTTGGGTTGTAGAATCCTGACCGTAGATGGATACTGGAAGAGCGGAGAGAAAAATCAGGATTAAAAGGATGAAGCTGGATTTGATGATTATGCCACAAGCTACGGCTGGGCGTGGAGCAGAACGAAAAGAATTGAACGAGTAAGTGTTTGTTGTCAAAGCGCTCAAAAGGTATACTCTCTCTGTAATTATAGCAAAAAGTTTCTCCATGGTTCTCTTTCGGCAACAAGTAACGAAAAATATTCTTTTCTCTTGGCTCTCCTTTACAGTCAGGATAGCAGTCTCGTTTCTCTTCATTCCCTACATAGCCTCCACCCTCGGCGAATCCCGCTATGGCGTCTGGGTTATAGTCTTTCAGACGTTGGGATATTTCTCACTGCTCGATTTCGGCCTTGAAAGGGCTTTAAGTAAACATCTGGCTCACTATCTCAGCAAACAGGATTTTGGCCGGATTAACAGACTCCTCAGCAGCGCAACCGCGCTCTACCTCGGTTTGGGCACAGTCGCCATATTCGCGGCATGGATAGTTGCCCATTACTTTTTTGGTTACTTTCAAATTGATGATCCGGCCGTCTTCGAAGAGGGCAAAACCGCTTTACTCATTGTCGGGCTTTATATAGGTCTGCGGTTTTATCTCGTCCCCTTTGGAGGAAGTCTCGGCGGTTTCCAGCGTCATGACTTGGCCAATCTTCTCCAAATCGGCGAGGACATCATCCGGACGCTTGCAATGGTCTGGCTGTTAGCAAACGGCTATGGTCTTGCCACCCTGGCGATGGCGATTCTGATTACGAGTCTCGCCAGATACTTCGCGGGTCTTTTGCTCCTGAAGCGGCTGCATCCGGAAACAAACTTCAGTCCGGCTCTGGTTACAAAAACTGACAGCGATGAGCTATTGAATTATTCAAAAATAAGTTTTGGCATCACAATAACCTGGCTAATTATCTTCAACACTGATTCGGTGATCCTTGGACTCTTTATTTCGAGCGCTGCAGCTGGACTTTTTGCGCCCGCGATGCAATTGTTTCTTCAGATTCGTAATGTCATCAACGCTATCGCCACCCCTCTTATCACGGCCGTATCCCACCTTGGGGCATCCGGACGAGACAAAAGTATTGCCGAGACATACTTAAAAGGTGTTCGATATGCCTCATACTTCTCGTTCTTCGCCTCGACGGTCGCATATATCTATGCTGAACCGTTTGTCGCGCTCTGGCTTCCTCCATCCTTTGCTCCGACGGCGGATATCATTAAGGTACTGGCTGTCGGTTCTGCCTTTTTTGTCCCGCAAATAATAGGAAACGCCGTTTTGTTTGGGATTGAGAGACATTCGAAAATTCTACAAGTCACGGCTATCGAAGCCGCGCTCAAAATAGCCTTGGCTGTTATTCTGGTCGGTGACTATGGACTATTGGGAATTGCATGGGCGAATACTATCCCTCAGATCATTCTATATTCGGCCATATTCCCGATGATGGTTTCAAAGGAATTAGAGCTTTCAGCAAGAAGTGTAATTGGTGAAATGCTCAAATTTGGGTTGATCTCATGTTTTATTGCAGGCCTTGTCGGGGCTGGGTTCACCCGGACATGGGTAGCGGATAACTGGCTGATGCTTGTTATCCAAGTCGGAACATGCACATTTGTTTCAGGATTGGTCTTCTATTTTCTGATAGACAAAGACGAGAAGCTGTGGCTGAAAACACTTTTCAAAAGAGCATTGTAGTCTCAAAAAAATATCGCTGTCGAGTCTCATAAGACCCGACAGCGAAGGAGGGAGGACAGCTGATGTCAGACGAGGATACCTCCATTGGGACAAGGTTCTGCGCTTAGTCTACTTTTACTGCAGTCAACGGTGTGACAGGGTTCGTGATTATTTTGCGGGATTTGATGGTGATAGTAAATCCCTCTGCCCCGCTGACGGTCAAAGTAGTGTCGAATAGTTTCAGTCGCTCTACTTCAATCGGAAACCAGAGAAAACAGCTTGCGGCATAGGAAAAAGTAGGGATGCTGTCGATTGGAAGATCGTTTCTGACATTGACGGTCAAATCCACACCGTCAACATCATGCTGTGTCTGTGATATCCAGTTAAGTTCGGTTGGATTAAAAGACTGCATCATTTGATCTTCCTGCGCTTCAAATGAAAAAACGGATTTGAGACGAACGCTTCCCTCTACCTCAGAAAGCTGTGTCATTCCACTTGCCGGGATCGCCCATGTTAGCGTTTCCGTACCCGTCTTTCCCCACCTAATTGTGACAGCGTACCTGTCAAAACGTGAGTCGGACGGTCCGGCGCCGACCAACAGAATATCCTGATCCACCACTAAAGCCTGTTGATCAATTGACTCTGGCTGATTTGGTTGTCTGCTACAACCGACCACCGCAATCAATGCGGCAGTGAGCGCGAGTGTCTGTGCGATTTTCATTTCCACCTCTCTGTATTTTGTTTCGAGTGTACCATACATTCCATCTTGAATGACAGAGTTGGAATGACCCCGTTTCGTACATCGAAATAAACGTTTGAGATAAAAAAGAAAACCGCCTCCAAGCACAAAGCCTGAAAGCGGTTCAATTCACATATTCAAAAATATGATCTTAGTAGTTATTAAAAAGATCCTCTACCGCAGCGACAATCTTATCTACCGTCGGCAAACACGCTTCGTCTCCGTCCATACCATAGGCAACACGGGCATCGATTGCGGTAAGCAATTTGACCGGCGCTTCAAGATGGAAGAGTCCTTCGCCTTGAGTAATGATCGATGAGATAGTTGCGCCGCATCCGCCGGGAAAGCGATCCTCAGTGACGATAAGCACTTTCCCGCACTCTTTTGCGGTATTGATTATCTCTTTTTCGTCGATCGGCTTCAAGGTGCGAAGGTCAACTATACGAATGTTAATTCCGCGATCCTTGAGGATCTCAGCGGCCTTGCGGCTCATTTGAACAGTGGCGCTGTAAGTGATGATACCGACATCGGTGTTCTCGGGATTGTAGACCCGCGCGACACCGAACGGAATCAGTTCATCAATCCCCGGCAGTTCGGTTTCGATAGGAATACCGTCCCAGTCGCGACGATTGTAGAGCGCGACTGATTCGCAGAAAAGCACAAGGTCGTCACAGGCCCAAGCTGTTTTGAGCAGTCCTGCGGCATCATAGGCATTAGACGGCGTCACTATATGCATACCCGGAAAATTCATCCAGGTACCCATATTCGACTCAGAGTGCCAGAAGGCTCCAGCCCCTTGCTTGTATCCGCCGAATGTACAGCGGATAGTCATCGGCATCTTGAATTCTCCACCCGAGCGCTGGTAGGTGGTCGCGATACGGTCTTTCAGAATCTGATAGGCTGGTGACATATAATCGAGGAACTGTATTTCAGGCATCGGCCGGCGGCCTTGATAGACATGCCCCGAAGCGCGTCCAAGAATGCCGGCTTCGTCGAGCGGTGAATTAAAGCAACGATGATTTCCAAACTCACGCTGGAGGTTTTTGGTCACGAGGAACACACCGCCTTTTCCTTTTAGCTTGGTCTGCTTCTCTTTCTCTTCAACCATATGTCCCGAGAAATCAGCGACATCTTCGCCAAACAGAAGAATGTCTTCGGTTAATTGGAATAGATCAAAAAGGGTGTAGTTAATCGCAAAACGCATAGTCATCGGGCCGGCCTTTTCCGGGATTTCCGGGGTCGTGAAATAACCCTTCTCATGATAGCGTTTGTAGTTGGCTTCGCGGTTTACTTTTGACAGGTCGCGATATGCCTTCCATGTCTTTTTGATATCTTCAAAGTTGTAGGTATAAACAAGGTCCTGAATAAACTGCGTCGTTTTGGGCTGAAATGACGCGACCGCTTTGGCTGACAAAGCGGAAATCTCTATATCTAGTTCATCCCACATTTCGCCGACTTCTTGCGGCGCGATAACGCCGTCTTCGATGAAGGCATTGCATGTTTTCAGGATGCAATCGTTGTAGGTATGCCAATCAAGTTCAACCGGATCCATATAAAAAGACTGATCGTCGGAACCAGAGTGCGATCCTTCGCGGGTAGTCTTGACGTTCATGAGCACAGGCCCTTTACCTTCGCGGGTGTAATCAAAGGCTTCCTTGACATTGGCAAGGGCTTCCTTGATATCGGTCCCATCGAAGTGCATGATTTTTAGGCCGTACTTGGTCAGTCCGGCATGCGAAGCCGTCGGATCCCCATCGGGGTACTGCTCATGGACATTCACTGAAATAGCCCAGCCACAATTGTAGATTGCAAAAATCGCGCGGGTCTTGTAAAAGGTCGTGTAGAAAACGGCGCGGTTGAATTCAGTTTCCGATGTCGAACCCTCGCCGATACAAAGGATAGACACGGCATCCTTCGGATATGCCCCGCCCGGAAACTGGGAAAGCTGAGAGACCGGGGACGGATGCTTCACTGCTTCGCTGATACCGGCATGTTCAAGCGCGTGGGCTCCAGTCGGTGACGACTGGGGGATAATACCAAGGTCAGAATAGCCAGGGTGAGCCGGAATCTGCTGACCTTTGTTTCGGGAACGCGGATCGCCGATAGCTTCAAGCATTTTGTCCCACAGGGTGGTGCCACGATGGAGATCAAATGCCTTATTGCGGTAGTAACCGCTGAAGGGATCGCTGGCCGTCGAAAACTCCGCCAGCGCGACATCCATGAGTTCTTTTCCGCCGCAACCGATAAAAAATCGGTTATATCCTTTGCGAAGCAGGAGTTTTTCCTCCCGCTCAACTCGGCGGGCGGTGAGCATGGTTCGAAGCATCTTTTTGAGCTCGGCGGGTGTCTTACCCGAATAAGCTTCGAGCGGTTGATTGGGTTTTAACTTTGACGGCTTTTTACCATCATAGTTCTTAATCTTGTCGATTAGCGCAAGCGTTTCCAAGAAACGACCTCCTTAACGGTGTATAAAACAACAATTATATATTCGTCCTAAGTCTTACAATAACTGCCTCAGTCAATCTATAACAGAGCTTTCTCCAAAATAGTCCGGTAAAAATAGGTGTTTTGCATAAAAAGGCAAAAAAATTCTTTAATTATTATCATCTATTATTAACTGGTCGTTAGTTGCCCTTTTCTACAATCCGAGCAAATAAACGATTTAACTTGTTCAGCAAGACGCCAAATCATACTTTGAGAGGCTGATGCTACCGAACAATTTAGTGGAGAAATGTCAATGAAGAAAGCCGGGCGTACTTCTTTGAAGAAGAGAAAAATCGAAGCCAGCGATCTATTCGGGTTGAACATTGCCACGTCGATTGCGATGTCACCGACAGAATCTCAGGTCGCCTATATTGTCGAACGAATTGACTCGAAGGAGAATAAATACTATTCAAATATCTTCATGTATGACAACAAGTTAAAGGCATGCAGACCCTTTACCCAGGGCAAACAGGGCGATTCATCACTGGCGTGGTCAAGAGACGGGAGCAAACTTGCATTTATCTCCACCCGCGATAAGAAAACGGGCATATATGCAATCTCGGCTACCGGCGGAGCTGAACACAAGCTCATCGAGATCGACGGCTCAATCAATGATTTGCAGTGGACACCCGACGGTAAATCACTTCTTTTTTCCCTTAGATATAATGATTCCCATTACATTGAAGATGAAAAAAAGAAAAAGGACCCGCCAGTTTACCGACATATCACACGCCTCTTCTATCGGCTTGATGACTTGGGTTTCCTTCCAAAAGACACCTCTCAAATTTATACATTGGAGCTTTTAACGCTCAAACTCCGCAAAATAACACATGGCGCGCGGGATAATTTTTCGGCGCATCTTTCAGACGACGGTACGCAGGTTTGTTATTTATCCAACCGGGCGAAAAACCAGGATTTGGAAAGTTTGAGAATCGGTCTCTTTGTAATTCCGTTTAAAGGAGGTAAAGAGCGGTTGATTCCGACCCCAGCCGGTCCGATTCACACGCCGCGTTTTTCGCCTAACGGAAAAATAATCGCTTATATCGGCCATGACAACCCTAACGACGGATGGGGTGTGACAAACCTCCATGTCTGGACAGTTGGAGTGCATGGATCGCCCAAAGCCAAAGACTTATTGCCCGGTTTTGACCGGATGGTTGTCGATCAGTCAATATCGGATCTTTCAGATGTGCATGATTCCTCGAGTCTTTTCTGGTCTCGTGATGGCAAACGCCTCTTTTTCCTTTCGTCAGATACTGGCAATACCAATTTTTATTATGTTCCGGTTGGTGGAGGCCGTCCGACAAGAATCTTCAAAGGGGACTGTCACCTCAAGGGTCTTTCCGTTAACGGCGCAACAAAGACAGCCGCGCTAATTTATGCCGACCTCAAAACACCCGGCGAGATTATGCTCTGCCCCACGGTCTACGGTGGCGAATCGAAAGCGATTAATGTTACCAACCTAAATCCGCACCTTCAGACCGAGTTGAGAATCGCCAATACAAAAGAGTTTCGCTTTACTTCGTTTGACGAGACTGAAGTTCAAGGTTTCCTTGTCACACCGCCGGATTTCAATCCGACCAAGAAGTATCCGGCTGTTCTGATGATCCATGGCGGGCCGCGCGTTCAGTATGCTTACACCTTTTTTCATGAGTTTCAGTTTTTAGCCGCACAGGGTTTTGTTGTGCTTTATACAAATCCACGCGGAGGGTCTGGCCGGGGTGAAACATGGGCCGATGCCATCGCCGGCGGATGGGGCGACCTCGATTACAAAGATGTCATGGCAGCCGCAGACTGGCTTGAAAAACAGAAATTTGTCAATCCAAAAAAGATAGGTGTGGGTGGCGGCTCTTACGGCGGCTATATGACCAACTGGTTGATAGGCCATACCAACCGTTTTGCAGCGGCGATCACTATGCGCTCGGTAGTTGATTTGAATTCATTTGTGGGTTCGTCGGATATCGGCTACGAACTTGCACGCGAGTTTGCTGGATTTCCGTGGACGAATCATGAAAATTATCAAAAATGCTCCCCTCTTTCTTATCTGCATAAAGTAAAGACGCCTGTCCTCATAATCCACAATGAGAATGATCTCCGATGTGGCATTGAACAGGCCGAGCAGATGTTTGTGAAACTCAAAGTTCTTGGCAAGACCGTCGAGTTTGTCCGCTTCCCGGAAGAGTCGCATGGCTTATCGCGCCATGGCCGCCCCGACCGCCGAATCGCAAGACTCGAGTGGATAGCAAAATGGTTTAAGCGGTATTTGAAGTAGAGGGGCAGTCTCGCGTTTCGAGCGCCCCGCACGAAGTCTGGTAGCGATTCCGCCAACGGGCGGGTGACCTGACGGTTACCCCGGTGCGCGACTGGGACGTCCCGCACGAAGAATTAAGAAGTGCAGTCAGCCTTCTATTTTGTCATTCCAGCGCAAGCTGGAATCCATCTTCGTCCGTGCAGTCGGGCGTCT
>JAWXAN010000072.1 GCA_034439475.1 Candidatus Zixiibacteriota bacterium | reverse complement strand
CTTGGCTATATCGTTGCGTGAGCAAGGATATAGGGGTGACCTGACGGTCAATTGGTACGGGGCAGGGGCGCCCCGCCACAAAGATGAACTGAGATTGCCACGTCACTACTCTCCCCGCAATGACATTGTTGGGAGTGTCGGCTTAGATATCAGGTGACCCACTGCCGACATTCTTCGGGGTGGTGGGTTCTTTTGATGTCATGAAAGTGAATGGCGGGTTCTTTTTTGTTGATTCACTGCCAATAACTGTTCATCTTAATTTATGGCAAGAATACAGAAACCCCCAGCAGGACGACTCATTGTCGCTGTCATACATGCCCATATCGATGCCTGCGCCGATGCCCTCAATGTACTCGAAAAGCAGTTCGGCCGGATTCAGGCCGAAACAACAGATCTGCCCTGCACGAATATCGATCAGTACGCCGAGGAGATGGGGGATAGCCTTGTCCGCCGTTTTTTTGCCTTCGAGCGTCCCATAGATAGAGACCGCCTGCCCGAGATAAAATCAATATGCCATAAAATTGAATCGCAATTTGGCGATGCGGTCGATGACTACACCTTTCGCACCGTCAATCTCGATCCGGGCATAGTCACCCCAGACAATGTTGTAATGGTTTCCCATCGTGAATACAACCACCGTATCTATCTGACAAACGGCGTATTTGCCGAGCTTGTGTTGGTCTGGTCAAAGAATGGATTTGCAAGAATGCCTTGGACGCCCGCGGATTTTTATCATGATGAGTCAATCGACTTTTTCCTGCGTATCCGCGAGTCGTTTGATAAGCCTAAACGGCTCGAGCCGAGCCGCACGTAGTATCCGAGCCTCTGTATTTATTCCCACGATTCAATCCCTCAGAAATCTCAGCGTTGCCATCATTTTTAGCTTTATTTTCGAGCGTCCCACTGACTTATTCCACAAGCCGTTATTGGGAGACATTTCCCATTGCGGTTTGACAGAAACAGGAACAAAGATCGTCATTCACTAATTAAAGGAACGACATGGATAAGTTTGTCATAAAAGGCCCGGCCAAGATTCAAGGAAAGATAACTGTCGACGGGTCAAAAAATGCCGCCCTGCCCATAATCGCAGGCACACTTCTCATTCAAAACGGGACATCAATCATTCGTAATGTCCCGCCCCTTCGGGATATCTTTACCATGATAGAGATGCTTCGCTTTGTCGGGGCAAAAGTCGAGTATGATGTCCCGCAACAGGTAGTGACGGTCAATGCAAAAACAATCACGGAAAGCACGGCGCCGTATGAGCTGATGCGTCAGATGCGCGCCTCCTTTTTGGTGCTCGGGCCACTCCTTTCACGTCTCGGCGAGGCCAAGATTTCCCTTCCCGGCGGTTGTTCACTGGGCGCAAGACCGGTGGATTATCATATAAAGGGATTTGCTGCGCTTGGGGCAAAAATATCCGAGCAGGCCGGCTATGTCATTGCTTCGGGCAAACCATTGAAGGGGGGCGAGATTTATTTTGATAAACCTTCTCATACCGGAACTGAAAATATTCTCTTCGGGGCGGTTTTCGCCAAGAACAAGACAATTATCACCAATGCCGCCTGTGATCCTGAAATAGCTGATGTCGCCAATTTTCTTATCCAAGCCGGTGCTAAAATTTCCGGAGTCGGCACACCGACAATTACCGTGGAACCGGTGAAAAAGCTGAAAGCGGTCGACCATACCGTTTCGGGAGACCGGCTTGTGGCGGGAACCTATCTCATTGCATCGGCAATGACAGGCGGTAAAATAGACGTCAAAGGGATTCCACCCGAAGACTTAACCATGGTGATTCATAAACTGCGGGAGATGGGCTGCACGTTGACACTTCGCAAGAACGGGTTGTCGCTGACATCGCCAAAAAAGCTCTCGGCGGTGAATGTGACAACTTTCCCCTTTCCCGGCTTTCCGACCGATTTGCAGGCCTGTATAATGTCCGCAACCTGCCTTGCATCGGGAACTTCCCATATACGGGAGACTGTTTTTACAGATAGATTTTCGCACACAATGGAACTGCGGCGTTTAGGAGCGGATATTAACATTTCAAGCGATGAGGCCATTATTAACGGCGTCAATTCTCTCTCCGGGGCAGAAGTCATGTCGCCCGACATTCGGGCCGGGGCCGGTCTTCTTCTTGCCTGTCTTGCGGCAAAAGGCAAATCCGAGCTTATGCGCGTCTACCATATTGACCGAGGCTACTACCAGTTAGAAGAAAAGTTAGCGGGGCTTGGTGCCGATATAGTAAGAGCTAAGGCCTGAAACAACTTGTATAAGATATTCAGGGGAAAACCCTGTATTTGACGGACATAAAAAAATGGCCCTAAACAATTAGACGTTGGGCGTAATCGAAACGTCGTATGATAAGGATGAAAAAACACTTATGAAACTGCTCATCGCTGCGTTTTTGACTGTTCTTTTTGTGGCAGGAGCCGCTTCCTCCCAGGAAACATCATTTGGCAAAAACAAAGTCCAATATAGGGACTTTGACTGGAAATATATCCAGAGCCGGCACTTTGATATTTATTTCTATGACCATTCCTATCCCACGGCAAAGTTCACCGCCGACGTTATGGAATCGGCGTACGTTGAGATAGCCGGAGAACTTGAATACAAAATACAAAAACGAGTTCCGGTCTTTATTTATAATTCTCACAATGACTTCCAGCAGACAAATATAACATCGAGCCTTCTGCCTGAAGGTGTGGGTGGTTTCACCGAAGCATTCAAAAATCGCATTGTCATTCCATTCACTGGTTCATACGAAGATATGCGCCATGTCCTGCACCACGAATTGACCCATGCCGTCGTCTACGATATGCTCTTTGGCAACTCGCTTTCGACCTTGTTGTCCCGACAGCGGTTTTTTGATCTGCCGCTCTGGTATGCCGAAGGATATGCCGAGTACTCATCCCGGCGCGGATGGGATTACTTTGCCGATATGGTGGTGCGCGATGCCACAATCAATAACTATCTGGCTCCGCCAATGTACCTTGGCGGATACCTGGCTTACAAACAAGGTCAGGCGATGGTAAAGTTCATCGCAGACAAATACGGCGAGGACAAGCTCGGTGAGATTTTACAAAAAGGAAAAATCCATCTCACAATGAACAAGGCGCTCAAAAGCACCCTTGGCATCAGCGAAGAAGATTTATTCAAAGAATTTTCCAAAGAAATGAAGCGTCGCTACTGGCCCGAGATTGCGGTGAGAAAAGAAGCCGATGAGATCGGCAAGCAGTTGACTAAAGCCCGCAAAGACGGCTCTTATTTCAATGAGAAGCCGGTCTTCTCACCTGAGGGAGACCGAATTGCCATTTTTACCGATAAATCGGACTATACCGAAATCGTTCTGATTTCTGCGGTCGACGGAAAAGTTATAGACAAGCTAACATCCTCGGAGCGCTCGGCCGATCTCGAATCTCTGCATTCGTACGTATCAGGAATGTCCTTCTCACCGGACGGCCGTGATATTGTCTTTGTAGCCAAAGCAAAAGGTCAGGACGGGCTGTATTTTTTAAATGTCAAAAAAGGCAAAATCTACAAGAAGAAACGATTCGATTTTCATAATATCCTTTCCCCTTCGTGGTCGCCCGATGGCACAATGGTCGCCTTTTCCGCGCTCAAAGAATACAAACGCGACCTCTTCATCTATCACATCGAAAGTGATGAAATCGAGCAGGTCACCGATGACCGATTCGACGACCTTGACCCAAGCTGGATGCCTGAGAATAACGAACTTGTCTTCTCCTCCGATCGCCCGCATCCTCAAACGCAGGTCATGGACGGAATTGGGCAGCCGTATGTCCAGCATGCCGGTTCGTTTATGCCGGGTGAGTTTCAATACGGCAATTTCAATATATTCAAAGTTGAGCGGGCGGGACTTGGAGTCAGCCCCATCGATGTCGGACCTGGCACAAATAAGAATCCGTCGGTCTCACCGAACGGTAAACGCATCGCCTTTATTTCCAATCGAAATGGGATAGATAATATTTATATCGGCTCTGTCGATTCAAACCGAAATTATGCGGTAACAGATATTTTGACTGGTGTGCAGGATGTCAGCTGGGCGCCCGATGGCGAGCAGTTGGCCTTCTCTGCATTCTTCAATGGCGCTTTTGATATTTTTATTTTGAAACAACTGCTCCCGGCCGGACAGAACGGCGTGCTGGCTTCGACCGATTTCGCGCTTGGTAAATATAACCTGCTCGGCGATTCATTGAAAGCAGTTGCGGCGCTGGAGAAAGCAAAGCGCGATAGTGTCCGCATTGCCACGCAATACGGCGACAGCGTATTTTCCGGAGATACAATAGCCATCGCCCAGGATTCGCTTTCTGACACAACAGAAATCGCCCAGAGCACGCCTGACACCACAAACTCGACCGGCACAACCGACACAACTCAATCAGTGGTTGCCACGGTTCCCGACAGCGCGAGCGACACGACCGGCATATATGATGAAGATTATGTTTATGTCAGCAAGACAAGCGGCGATCGGCTTGATTCGCTTATGCGAAAGATGCCGAGCGAAGACAGCGACTCATCGAGCGGGCCGCTGACCGAACCGGCGGCCTTCGATTCCATACCTTCGCGCCTGTCGACAGGTGAATATGAGATCCATGAATACAAAGTCCGTTTCACCCCTGATTTTGTCGGCGGAGGCTTGGGCTATGACACCTTCTTCGGGTTACGCGGCCAATCCTATTTTGTCTTTTCAGATTATCTTGGAAATCATCAGATCTACCTTGCGACTGATTTGGTCAACACCATCGACCAGTCCTATATACAGGCGTTCTATTTCAACAATAAGAAACGAGTTAACTTCGGAGGCGGATTTTTTCACTCCAAAAATTTCTATGTCGACAATCAAGACTTTCTCTTTTCAGACAGATTTTATGGCGTGTCGTTTTTCGCAAGCCGCCCTTCGTCTATATTCAGCCGGTATGAGTTTACCTTCTCGCAATTTTTTATTGACCGGAAGTTTTATGACCGCAACCTCGGCGACAACAGACAGAACGGGAGCTCGGAAATATCGACCGGACGTCTCAGCTATGTTTTCGACAATGTCCTCTGGGGATTCACCGGGCCGGTCAACGGAAAACGAGCTCGCATTTCTCTTGAGACAGGCATTAATCTTTTTGACAACAACGATCTTCAATTCTATGCTGGACAGCTTGATTATCGGAAGTACTGGCATATCAAAAAAACAGCCTCGATGGCCTTCCGTATCTCAGGCGGGGCGTCGGAAGGGGATACACCCAAACAATATTATCTGGGGGGTACGACAAATTGGATTGGATCGAGGAACTTTGATTCGGACGTCTATGAGGTTAGAAATCTCTACTTCTCGGAAATCGTCACACCCTTACGAGGTGTGCCATACTATGAATTGTCCGGCGACCGCTTCGGGTTGGTAAATTGGGAATTGCGTTTTCCGTTTGTTCAATATTTTGCGCTCAGGTTCCCACTTCCGCTTGTCTTATCCAACATCGCCGGGGTACTCTTCACAGACATGGGCGCGGCCTGGTTCGGCAATAATTTCAAAGGCGGCACACGTCAAAACGGCTCAAGCCGGCTTGTGGATATAAAGACTGGATTTGGCACAGGTGTGCGGGTGAATCTTTTTGGTTTTGCGCTTTTGCGGTATGATCTGGCCTGGTCGACAGATTTCGCTGATGTTTCTAAAAAACCCAGACACTATTTCTCATTCGGTGCAGATTTTTAGAGGCGGGCATCCCGGCTGTTGCGAACAGACTTCGGATGAGTCGTTGCGAGGAGCGACTTCTTAGGAGTGACGTGGCAATCTCAGTTCTCCCCATACTGTCATTCCAGTCCGCCGAAGGCGGAGAATCCATCTTTTCTGATATTTGGTAGGTCAGTCCGCCGCGGCGGACTGACGTCCGATATTCGCCAAGATAAAGATCACACACTCCCGACGAATGTCGGGAGTGTGGTACAAGATATAAGCAGTCATTCCGCAGTACGTCGTTGCGAGGAGTGTCGGGCGAGGGATAGCATCCCCAGCATGGGGCGCCCGACACCACACTATACTCAGTTCGTCCTGCTACCATAATCCCCCTTGACATATCCCCAAAATCGTTTACCTTTCTGCAGATAGTCGCACACACGCGCTGTTAAATCTTTGAGAGAGATCGAGGGAAATCTATGAATCGTATTCTAATGCTAACATCACTTCTTCTATACGGCTTGCTCCCGAGTTCTTCGACTGCCTTTGAACCCCTTTTTGACACCCGCATAGACTATCAAGTGGGAAGCTCTCCTTATTCAGTTACTTCCGCCGACTTTGACGGGGACGGGAAACCTGATCTGGCGGTCGCAAACGAGTTTTCCAACACTGTCTCGATCCTGAAAAACAACGGCAACGGGACCTTTGCGGCAGCGGTCAATTACGAGGTGGGGAGTGGTCCTTGGTCAGTTACTTCCGCCGATTTTGACGGTGACGGGAAACCTGATCTGGCGGTCGCGAACTGGGGTTCGAACACTGTCTCGATTTTGAAAAACAACGGCAACGGGACCTTTGCGGCAGCGGTCAGTTACGGGGTGGGGGATCGTCCTACTTCAGTTACTTCCGCCGACTTTGACGGTGACGGGAAACCTGATCTGGCAACCGCGAATTCCTCTTTGTTCGGAAGTGTCTCGATCCTGAAAAACAGCGGCGACGGGTCCTTTGCGTCAGCGGTGAATTACGGGGTGGGGAGCGAACCCCAGTCAGTTACTTCCGCCGACTTTGACGGGGACGGGAAACCTGATCTGGCCGTCGCGAATTATTCTTCCAACAGTGTCTCGATTTTGAAAAACAACGGCAACGGGACCTTTGCGGCAGCGGTGAATTACGGGGTGGGGGTTTATCCTTATTCAATT